>JAREAI010000131.1:0-10718 GCA_029240435.1 Nitrososphaeraceae archaeon
TAATGAAACTGCATCAAACATAGTTAAGGCATTAAGTGATGATTATGGATCAAGAATATGAATATTATTGATTCGATTATAATGCAGATTCCAGGTCTAACACCCCAGTATACAAAACATCCTCTTTTTCCAGACATGTTCACAGCTATGATTGTAGCTGCATTAATTGCCATAGGAATGAACTTTGCGTTTGCATTACTTCGTAAAAAAACTACTGACATCGAAAAGATGAACAAGGTTATGAAAGAGACCAATGAGTGGAGAAAACAATACACCGATGCGATAAAAAAACAAGACAAGGTGCGTGTGGCAGAATTAAAAAAGAAACAAGCTTATGTAAACAAAATGGCCATGGAAATGCAGCAGCAACAGATGCGTCCAATGCTAATCTATATGGCACCCTCATTCATGGTGTGGATATTTGTATTTCCAGCAATCTTTGGACAAACAGTAGCTCTTTCACCTATAGAAATTCCTTGGATAATGTGTAATGAGCAAAATGTGGAAACAGACACGCAGACAGATGAAAATGGTGAGCCTAAAGGTTCTTGCTCGGTTAGTGGAGAAGTCTTTCTCTGGGGATGGTTCCTAATTACATCATTTGCTTTTAGTGGGATAATATCCAAGGTTACGCGGACCTCTATGCCAAGTTTGGGTTAGAATTGACAAATATACAAAACGAAAAGCAGAAGTTAAGCATTGTTATCTCGGGCTGGCCCGCAGTAGGCAAGACAACTATAGCTACAGAACTTGCAAAAGAATTTAGATTAGAAATATACAATGGAGGTGATATCTTGAAAATGCTTGCTGGAGAACACGGATATTCAATCTCTGGAAAAGACTGGTGGGATACAGAAGATGCTAAAAAATTTATGATAGAACGAAAATCAAATCCTTGCTTTGATAAAGAAGTGGATCAAAGATTGGTTGAAATAGTTAAGAAAGGAAATGTCATAATTACAAGTTATACTCTTCCATGGTTAGTTAAAGATGCGATTAAATTTTGGCTTAAGGGTTCACAAAGCAATAGAGCAAAAAGAATGGCGTATCGAGATAACATAAGTTTCGAAGATGCTAAAAATATTATAAATTTAAGAGATGAGGATAACATAAAGATCTATCATAAAACATATGGATTCAATTTTGGTGAAGATCTTACCGTTTTTGATTTTGCTCTAAATACTGATCTAATGAGCCTTGACGCCTTAATTATCATATCTAAAGATATTGTAAAAAATCTTATAATCTAGTCTTGTTATTAGGAGGCGCAATAAAACAATTTGAATTTTCCTCAGTTACACAATCTAGTAAAGATAGATGAGGACATTACTAATGAAAAATATGGCTATTTTCCAGACAAAAGACCGATAGAATCATTACTTAATTACGGATTAATTTTAATTGATAAACCAGCCGGTCCTACAAGTCACGAAGTAGTAGCATGGATAAAAAGAATATTGGAAATTGAAAAGACAGGACACAGTGGGACGCTAGATCCGGGTGCCACAGGGCTTTTGCCAATAGGTCTTGGAGAAGGAACTAAAGCTCTTTCTGTCTTACTTCTAGGACCAAAGGAATATTATGCATTAGCACGTATGCATGCTCATATATCCGAACAAAGAATAAATTCATTGATTACAGAATTCGTAGGAGATATTTATCAAAGGCCACCTCAGCGGTCTGCAGTAAAGAGGGCAACTCGAATACGAACAATATTTGAATTTGATAAAATAGAACAAAATGATCGTCTTGTTTTGATGCGAATATTGTGTCAAGCAGGCACATATATTAGAAAAATAATTTATGATATCGGTGAGGTATTGGGTCCTGGCGCTACAATGGTGGAGCTCCGACGGACTCAGGTAAGTAACTTTTCAGAAAAGGAAGAAAGTTTGACAAAACTGCACGACCTAGCTGATGCATATCAGCTATATAAGGAGAAGAAAGAAGATACAAAGATACGTAGATTGATAAAGCCTATTGAACACTGTTTGGAAGGAATACGCGCAGTTATGATAAGAGATACTGCTGTTGATGCACTTTGCCACGGCGCACAACTCGCTGTTCCTGGAGTATTGGCAGTACCTGCAGGACTGAAACCAGATGAACTTGTCGGAGTATACACGTTAAAAGGAGAAGTAGTTGGACTAGCACAAGCAGCATTAACGACAGAGAAGATTGAAAACAGTACCACGGGTATTGCTTTTATAATGAAAAGAATAATTATGAAACCTGGTACGTATCCAAGAGTTTGGCACAAAAGTAGCCAAAATTTGCTAAAAATAAAGACTGCAAATATGAGAAGTAGTCTAGATAAATTGGAAGAAGAAGATGCACAGTCAGGCTAAAAGAAAATTAAAGAGATTCGCCAAGACCCGGGGATTGCCTTTCTAATCTGGCGATATTCTTTGCTAGGTTATCCATTGTTCCTGGAATATGACAATTGCATATACATTCTTCACATTCTATGTGATTTCCATTTTTACAATGGTCGGAGAATGCTTGATTTTCCATAAAAGATGAGAACTTTATGTTTTAAACCTTATTTTTACGTTTGTCTTACATATCTTGAGCGATGTAAGTAAACATAGTAAACATAATGTTACGGTTTGATATCAAGAATGTGACTTTATTACGTATTTATTATGTATTGTTATATAATATAAATAAATGTAAAAGTTCTGTTTATTGTCAGGATAAAGTTTAAATTGTAGGCGTTAAGTTATGTCTGCTTCTAACAAAAAAGAACATCTCTAAAATAAAAAATTAATTTGCTCTCTAAGATTTTACTTTAACAATACGTTGCATATAATTTCCTAATAAAATTGTAAACAAAACTATTATGATCTCCTTACCTATCACTTAAATTGCATGATTTTGATTCTATTATGGATATGCATCAAGATGACTTGAAGACGGTATGGATCTGTAACGAGTGCGGCATGAGGTTCATTTTCTTTTCAGATATGCAAGACCACAATGCTAAGTTTGGACATGTAGGAATAAAAAAATATGATTTATCATCCGGTAAACTGCTTGAAAGTATTGCATATGACAAGGAATAATAACTTCGTGTCATTCATATGGCCATATTTCTATATGTAGTCATAATATATAATTTTGAATGGTTAATATACAGATTGAGTTAGGAAATTACATCGCCGGGGTCGCCTAGCCTGGGAGGGCGCAAGCCTGGAATGCTGTATAGTCAGCTTGTGACCTATAAAGGTCCCGAGGGTTCAAATCCCTCTCCCGGCGCCTCAAACACTACTTTCATTTCTTCTTCTATATTTCATAAGAGACAACTCATGGCTTGATTGCTTTCATTTTATACTGTTGTTGATAGTTGTATCCCTCGGTCTAATTAGGATTACCTTTGACATTAGGCCTATCGCTAATTAGACTTTAGTATCTGGATTGTCTATTGTTGCTCATTATACAAATCCTATGATCTATTCTCGGCTCGAAACTTAACATCTCAACCAGAGAGAAAAGATGTTACGTGTCAAAAAGCCATAAGAAGAATGCTGCAAAATGATTATTTTTCATCTAATGATATCATATTTCTTCATCTATCTGATCGAACGAGATAGCTTTAGAAATCTCATGTAATCGCATAACAGAATTTCTATAGTATTCTTTTTTATTAATAATGCCTTTTTCATCGAGCATTTCTATAAGTGTTGTGAGCCGAGCACTAATTTCTTCCAGAGATGTTAATTCCTTTCCTGTAATTTTTTTAGAAATGTAATTAACTATTCGTCATAAATGCATATAAGAGTCGTATCTAAAATTTTATACTTCCATCTGCTTTTGATATTTCTTTAATATTTCAATTTCTGCGATACGAGACCATCTTCATCACCTTAAAACTTGTTTTTTATATTCTATAATTGTGATTTATACAATGTACATGCATAACAAGGAATTTTTTTGTGTTTCATGTTCTATTATACAACCGTTGTAATAAAATTCAACAATGTTTTTCTCTCTA
The DNA here is from genome assembly GCA_029240435.1 of Nitrososphaeraceae archaeon. Lineage (GTDB taxonomy): Archaea > Thermoproteota > Nitrososphaeria > Nitrososphaerales > Nitrososphaeraceae > JAJNBK01. The sequence goes on from JAREAI010000131.1 coordinate 3,995, forward strand.
TATTTTTGGTCGTCTTAGTTAAGGCAGGCAAAGCATACAAAAAGACAGAATGGAATATGTTATTAAAAAGATAATAATAATAACAACTTGTTATAAATTAATTGACAATTGTAATATCTTGATTTAAGTTTGTGATAAGCAAATTAATTATGAATTGCTAATAACATTATATTCAGGTAAGATAAGGAATATTGAAATACCAATGAACAATAGAAACTATTAGGCCTTAATTACCACAAATTTCTACATTGCAGTACATGGGTCATGATTTATGTTGTATTACATCGGATGGAAAACGAATCTGAACATATATGATGAATGCATTTCTTATCTAATTATTAAACTATAACTTAGCTTTAAATAGAGTTCAGACATTTCAGCCGTTGTTAATCAATGGCATTCTTAAAACGGGATTATGATATTATTGTTGCTGGCGGCGGTCTCGCAGGCATGATCGTTGCATGCTCTGCGGCTTATTATTCGAAGCAGTCTCTTCGAATCCTTATTGTAGATAGAAATAATTTATCTAATATGGGAAAGAAAACAGTATCAGGATGGATATGCGGAGATGCTGTGGGTAAGAATACCGTTGAATATATGTCAAGTCGAATTGGAATTGAATGGAAATATCCGGAGATTGAGCATCCTGTAAAGGGAGTAATTGCATATTCTCCGAATCATGAAACTGCTATTTCTTTTGATGGGGAAGGTTACATTCTTAATAGAAGGCTTTTGCCACAGAAACAGATGAAAGATGCATTAAAAGCAGGCGTCGAGGTCAGAGATCAAGTCGTATTACGTTCCTTGATCATAGAAAACAATAATGTTATAGGAGTAGAAGGTGAGGATAACGTTAACAAATCGTTATTCAAAAAGACTGCTAAAATTGTTGTTGATTGTACAGGTGTTACTTCTGTTCTAAGGAATAATTTAACAATAAAATCATATATTCAACGCAGAATTGATAGAGAGGATCTAGAAGCAACTGGTCGTTATATCTATAATTTTGACATTGCGGAGCGGGATGATACATACTTCAATCCCGACTACTGCATAATCCATTTGGATCAAAAACTAGCGCCTGGAGGATACGGTTGGGTATTTCCGAAAGGGAAGGATAAAGTTAACATCGGCCTTGGCGTACAGCAAAAGTCATTCGAAAGACGTAACAAGGAGATGGGGATACATAAAGATCTTAAAACGCTAATAGATGAATATGTAGAAATTAATCCTGTAATTGCTAATCCAAAAATTGCTGATTCGGAGAAGGATGAAGGCAACGGCTGGGGGACCTGGCAGGTTTCAGTAAGAAGACAGAATGACTGCATGGTTGCAAATGGTTACATGCTCGTTGGAGATTCTGCGTGGATGCCAAAACCGCTCGATGCAGGCGGAATAGGTCCTGCAATTATAGCCGCTACGATTGCTGGAAAAGATGCAGTAGAAGCGATTGAATCTGAGGATGTTACAGAGAAAGGTTTATGGAAATATAATAAGGATTACATTAATGACTATGGCTATAAGACCGCTGGACTTGAAGTATTCCGTCGAATGTTACAAGGCTTGACAAATGAGCAGATTGACTATGGTATGAAACATTTCCTGTCTAAAATGGATATTGATAAAATCACAAATGGCGAACATCCCCAATTTAGCAGTGTGGATAAATTAGGTATGGTTATACGAGGAGCAGTGAACAAGAGGTTGGCAGATGGTCTAAAATTTACTGCTAATATGAATGAAAAATTGGTAGATCTTTATAACAACTATCCATCCGATCCTCAAGGATTTCAGGAATGGCAACGGCTTCTGAATGGCTACCTAAATGAAGCATTTATGAAGTTGAAATAATTGAATCAAGTGTATGAACTGATAAATTTTATTATGTCATTTATTCCAAGACAGCATTATATAAGTATTGAATAATATTAATCATTTCAAAAAGCGGTTCCTCCTCAATTTGAAAACTAGAAAATAAGAGTAGGCTAATGCTTATTTAAAAAATTCTTTTGCAAATTGTCGACAGCATCTGTCATTATTGCTCGCCTTGTTTCTTCAGTAATGACCGCTCTGATGTCTTCTATGAGCATTTTTGATACATCTAGTTTTCTCCTCAAGCCTGGAATTAAATTATCATAAACTGAAAAGGGGTAAACCATGCTATAAAGATCTTGCATAATACCAAATAACTTTGTAGCATCTCCAGCTTTTCCTACTCTCATTCTGTCATATACCATTCGTTTTACTTCACCTATGCAGTCTAACAATCCTGTCAGATAGGATGAACCTAATACATTTAGCTCTCTTTTACTTGGTAATGACGATTCTTCAACAATGGACTTTAGCATATATGCCTCTACCAATTCTTGTTCAGCAACTGCAATGTACTTGTGCAGATCGGTTTTCGCATACTCTCTAAACTTGTCCAGCATTACCATTGCTTGAGTTATTTTATTACGTGCTTCATCCATCTCATTGTTGTGCAGAGCGACGATTGATTTGCTACAGAGTATGATTACATCACGTGTATTTTTAATTAAGGTCTCTCTTCGTTCTTCTACATTTCGAAGCTCTCCATTAATCTCATCAAGTGAGCTATGAACATTTGTAAATGACATAGCTACATTTAAAAAGAATTCAATAAAGACTTTGCCATTATGATGGAACTTGGTTTTGCCCCATAGAATATGACTAAGGATACTCTTCCAAATAACAATCAGATAAACAATAGAGATGACGAAAATCTGTATCTTAAATAAAAGGTTCAATATTATTGACAGAGAAAAAATTTAAACACCTTATGCTGAGACAATGTTTGATTGAAGAATATTCGTCGAAGCAGAGGGTATAGTTATGAACATACTCTCGTTCAGAGATTAAATAGCGAGTTATGGAACGCACGACGATTAGGTGGTTCTAGTACAGGATTACCAGATATTATTGCTGTTAACAATATAGAAGCTGTATTGTTATCAATCGAAGCAAAATCCGGAACAGGTGACGCATTATACGTTCCTTCCGATCAAATATACAGATGCTTGCAAATCCGAGACATGTTTAGCTTCTACAAATCAAGACACGCTATTTTGGCATTTAAGTTTATGCGGAAAAAAAGATTTAAGAGAAAAGGTCAGATTGTTTATGAACATCGTAAACTGCTCGAATATTACAAAATTGCAGATAAGCTCGATAATATAAATGATATTACAATGATAAAGTGTACTTACCAAGGCAAAATGTTCTTCATTCGTGGCAATGAATGCACAAAATTAAACCTACCTAATTACACCATGCCATTTCAAAAAGTCGGAGTAACTAAGGTACAAAACTTGATTCATAATAAATCAATCTTTAAAAAAAAGCGAAGGAGAGCTTTTATCTCGCCTTATTCTCATCTTTCTTGAGCGAGTAGATCGATGAAATCTATTACATCAGATCAAATGTACAAGATTGAAGATAATAGTCATAATCTAATTGGAATGAATCGAGTTTATATGATGGAGAATGCTGGACACGGACTAGCTGATTTTATAGTTAACAAATTCAAAATTAGATTAAAAGAAAAGAAAATAGTTACTCTATGCGGCCTAGGGAATAATGGTGGAGATGGGTTCGTTGCTTCAAGACATTTAACATGCTATTGCCCTGCTTATGTGACCGTAATACTTTTTGGATATCCATCTGATATACGGAGCGAAGAGGCACATATTAATTGGGAAATATTACAAAAAATGGATTCAGTAGAAGTAATTTTTGGCAAGGATCTAAATGAAGATATTAAAGCCAAAATTAATAAAGCTGATATTATTATTGACGGAATCTTTGGGACTGGAATAAAAGGAGAAATTCGTTACCCGAATGCACATGCTATTGACCTTATTAACTCATCAAAAGCCTATGTTGTATCTATCGATGTTCCTTCTGGGCTTGATCCAAACACGGGAATAGTACATGAGAAATGTGTAAAAGCTGATGCTACGGTTACTTTCCACAGAATGAAAAGAGGATTGCTCAAGAACAAGAAATATACAGGAGCCATTCATGTAGAACGTATAGGCATACCACCGGAAGCCGAAAGGGGAGTATTGTGATACCTCCGTGAAAGTCTTCCAATTTCTTGTAGGCCAGATGGCTAATTTTACATACATTATAGTCGATGAGGAGACTCGCAAAGCTGCTATAATTGATCCGTCATGGGATTTGGAAAAGATATTTTATAATTTAAAGAAAAACTCTTGGAAACTCGAATATATCATCAATACACACAGCCACTTTGATCACGTTTTAGGAAATGAACAAGTGGCAGCAGCGACAGGTGCGAAAATAATCCAGCATAAAAATTCATCGCTTGACAAACAAATTCCAGTAGATGATGGCGAGACGATCAAACTAGGAAAAACACAGATAAAAATATTGCATACACCAGGACATTCTAAAGATAGTATGTGCCTTATTGCTGATAGGGAATTAGTGTTTACTGGTGATACATTATTTATAGGAAATTGCGGTAGAACTGACCTTCCAGGAAGCGATCCTGCTGAAATGTATCATAGTCTATTTGATAAAGTTGCAAAACTTGATGGATCATTAACTGTTTATCCTGGCCATGACTATGGACCGTCTCCAACATCCACTATCGAAGTAGAGAAGAAGACGAATTACGTGTTACAACCTAGATCAAAAAGAGACTTTCTAGCATTTATGGCAAGTGGTGATTGATTATGAATCAGGGGAATATCTTGATATTTCTTGTTTAAAACAAAACCGTTTTAATATCATAAACTCTATCGTTTGTAATCGAATTTTTGTCTGTATCATATCACAACTGCAACAACTAATATTATAGCATCACTGTGCAGATGGTAATATAGATCTTATCAAATACACTTTAGTGGCGGATTATCAAATATCTTTATTATGGTCATTGTAAATCTGTGAATAAGATTCATGTAACACGTGAAGGTAAACCTAATCTGGCAATAATATCAAGTGGAGCATTGAAGTTGACAGATCTTCTATTTTGAATGTTGATGACGGATATTTGTTGAGCCTTCTATCCCATAGATTTCCTTTGGGTTGTAACTTAAAAATATCAGATAAGGTGATGACGTCGATATCTTTAATGTTCGCAATGATATGATTTTGGCATGATTCTTGGGAAATTAACTAGCAAAAAATAATGACCTGATATTATTATGAATGAGTATCTCTAGTAGTAGTGCTACTATTACTACTGCTTTAGGAAGTTTGAATACAGTCTGTATTGATGCAAACTATAAATGTATTAGCAGTATGCCAGAAAATCCTCATGATCGAAAAAATAAAGTTATAATAACTGAACGCATACAAAACACAAACATAGATTTTATATATTAAAGCATTATGCTTCGCGGCGATATCTCATTTTGGCAATCCAATAATTCCTGCAGTGGCTGGTATATGTGACGACGCAATTACTTGTGGTTGAAGGGGTATGATTGCTGGAGCAGCACAGATGCCTGGGGTAATCGCTGTTTCTAAATTTCATTCTATACTTCTTTTTGCAGTCCATTATATCTCCATTCAATTTCTGGCTTGTTGTTATTTTAAATCTCAAGACGCTTAACGACATATGGCATAATCATACCTGTAGCCTTTGATAATCTATATAACTTTAGAAATGGTGCAATATCGTCTTTAATCTCTTAATAAACAATATTCAGATTGTGTAGTTGTTTTAGCTTCCAATACTCTTTGTAGAATTTGGTTGCCTCTGACTCTCTTATATTTAATGCAACTGCTACTTCTAATAGAATCTTTCTATTAGAAAAGAGTTTGTAGGCCTGGGGGATAGATATATGCATTCTTTTTTTGGTCATTCTTTCCCACAATATTATTATCTTGTTCTTCTTTGGATCCTTCTGTTCTCTTCTCTTCAACTGCCTTGTTCAAAATAACGCCTATATCTCCAAATGATATCCTGGCATCTTTTGCTATCTCGTGTTTGGTTTTACCTTCATTGCAAAGCTCTAAAACAAGTCTTCTTCTTTCTTGTCTTGTTATTACTGAGATTTTTTTACTAATATATCTAATTATACTAAACAGAATCATAAAGATGTTGTTACCACTTGTTACCTATTTTGTTCCCTTCTTATCACCTGCTTCCAACTGTTACCAATGTACGGTATTTGAATTCTAATTATCAGTAATAATTCTGTTATATATGGGTCCGATCAGATAGGAATAAGAATAATATATTGCACATCATCATGGTCACGAATTTCTTGATAATCCAAAAAACATTCGGGTTAATAATGCGATTCAATGAAATGAATAAGATATCTAATATCTAATAGCCAACACTTGTCCCAGCTAAATATTCTAACTACTTGGAGTATTTTATGAAATTGCAAGGATAAAATGGTCATTGCCAAGCAGTTTAGATCTATCCAGAGCATGCTTCCTAGAATTTCAAGTAAACTAACTAAAGATATCCCAACGGCTAAGGATAATCTTTATGTTATGTCAGAGAGAGAGAGAGAGAGAGTGTGATGAAATTATTGGAAAAGACTAATCATTATGCCGCATATCTTGAAGAGAATACAGGATATGGAGTTTATTATTCAACTTAGTTATAATTGTTTTATCTCTTCTTCTTCCTCTGCCTCATCCGATTCTTCTTGTTCTTCATCTTGTAATTGATGAGTTTCGTCTCTAATTTCCTCTCTTTCGGCGTCCTCACTCA
>JAREAI010000132.1:0-7542 GCA_029240435.1 Nitrososphaeraceae archaeon
TGCTGACCTAGCGTTCGTCTTAGGTCAAAATATGGTTATAATACCTATAATGCAAGATAATAAACTCGTAGCTTATAAATTAGCAGAATAGTAGTTCTATTTATCAAAAAGCCAATTTTTTATAATCGAAAGATTGTCCCGATGTATTAATTATGGAACTAAAAATGAAGGATAGAAAAGTTTAAGAATTATATCTTTTTCTGATATTTTGGAACCATTTTTAAGACTAATATTAGTACTAATCCCATCGAACCCGCTACCATATGAGTTCTTATACTGCGGGGTATGAGTAATTATTGCTGGTATACTAAGGAAAGGAGTGAGCGATTAAGAAATGGCAATGAAACTATCTATGACGTTAAAACCTATCACAACTATACCTAATTCTATCAACGTCAAGGTAATTAGTGAATTTATCATTATATGAAGAGCATTGGACCTTCGGAAAACTATCAAAATCAGAACCCCAAAGGAATCATTAGTTTGATATTTCTAGGCCCAGAGATCATCTTCTAGGACATTCAGATATCATTCTTAAAATAATAATAGCCTATCTATCAGTAATGCTACAACGCTAAAAAATGTAAATAGAACTATAAAAACCATTATCTTCAATGAATGAAATCAAGTTAGTCATTTTTGGACTGATAGCACTGGTAATTGCTGCGATATCATTCTGGGTTTTAGACGAACCAGATATAATAGTAGACAAGGAAATAGAGATAACAATAGCATTAGGGGTAGGATTATTGATATTAATTTTAGATAGAAGAGCCGACCGTCGTATTCATGAAATGATTCATGAACAACATATATTGATTAATAAAATGCATAAAAAGATTGATGAACAAAATGAGTTAATCAAAAAAAATATACAAAAAATATCATCAAGTCATAAAGATCACGTGAGCAATAAAGACTCATAGTAAGATTGTTGAGTGTGTCTTCAGAAGCAGAAGGAGAGGGTAGAAAGAAAGGAAATAAGCGCTGGAACTATAAAGAATTACTTCCAGGCCATTAAATTGTTCTGTGATATAGCTGATATTCCTATTTCATGGAAGAAGATATAGATATCTTACAATAAAAGAAGAGAAAACAAAAGTTCAAGCTAAAACAACATACACAAACTTACACCTTTTCCAAAGGATAGATGAAATCATTATCTACTGTCTTATTTGATTGCAATACCGCATTTGTTGCAGAAAGACGATTCAATTGGACAAATATTACCACATTGTAGGCATGAGCATAAAGTTTTAGAGTCTTTCTGCAGATTATCATGAAGACTTCTTATCATAGTTGTTAATGTATCGATGTCGTCCTGTTCTAGTTTTTCAAGGTTATCTATCTTCTCTTTTATTAGAGTTCTGCTTTCTTCTGCTATTCTGAGTCTAGGGTTTAGTCTTGATGTAATTAGCGTAGCCCCAAAACTGGATATAAATCCAAGTAAAACAGCAAGTCCTATAAAGATGAGTATACCTGCTATTATTTTTCCTTCAATGGTAACTGGGTAAACATCACCAAATCCTGAAATTGTTACTGTAGTCATCGCAAACCAAAGGGCATCACCATAACTTTCTATCGTAGCCCCATCATTTCCTTTCTCTACCTCATATATTCCAAAAGCACCAAATATTACTGCGGCAGCTGAGATTGCAAGCAAATAGATAAAGCCACTTGCCTTTAAATATTTTACAGTTCTAAAGAGATTAGCGAGTCTTAGGAGACGCAATAGTCTAAAGAGACGGATAAATCTAAGGCTGCGGAAAGCCGCTCCAACAACAGGTTGGGTCTCAATAGCAGTAAATAACAGTAATGGCAGCATAGCAGGTATCTCATACCAGTTTTTCACAATGAATTTTACTCCTTGCTTTGACTTTTTCATGCGACCAAAGAAATCTGCTGCTAGAATAACTACTACAATAAGATCGAAAATGTAAATAGCAACAACCTGATTCTGGGACAAAGGAAGTATATACAGAAGTAATGCTATGATTACGGAAGCAAGAGTTAGTGCAGCTATTATATATTCAAATATTTTTCTATTCATATATCCTGAGTAATTTCGTCTTACAAAAAACTTTTCTGTTATGAACCTGCCTTGTTTTATAAAGTAGTATAGAGTATTTACAATTTATTTTTATGATCATAAGATTAATCCATTGCAAAGAGGATTGTTGACACCATGATAATGCCAGCAGGATGGAAAAAACCAAGTGACCAAGTCGCAGGAGTATCAGAACAAACACTTTGGCGAAATGAAATAACAAAGGGCATTTTTAACAACAAAGTAAGTGAGGTACACACAATAACTAATTACCGAGTGATGCGGAATGATTCTGAAGTTCTGCTTAAAGATATAAATGACATCGTTGTTATGAATCAGCACAGGGCTTCTCAATCACAATATACAGGTACTTCTACAGGTAGATATACTCGCGTTGGTTTTGGAAGCAGCCGATCAACTAGTAAAACGATAGGAGATCTTGTTTTCATATATCAAGGAAGACCATATATCACCTTTAGTCAAATTAATGACCCTCATAGTGTAGCCAGACTTGCTAAGGCCGCAAGGAGACAAATTCTTGCAGCAATAAGAGCAGCAGAGAAGATTGAGGCTAGGTCAAAAAAGGAACAAGAAAAAAGACCCAATAGAGAAAGAAATGCAATTATTTGTCTACGGTGCAATAATACGAATCCTCAAGAGTCTAAATACTGCAAGAACTGTGGTTTTAGACTTTCTGAAACTATTAATCTAGCACATTCAAATATGGCACCAGCAACCTCGTATCCTATTACAGAAACTAAGTACTTAATGTGTGAATTATCCTCCTACGGTATAAGAATACAATATCCTTCTAATTGGTTAAAAGTAGAACGTGGCCTAAAATCCCCTTTAATTATAGCATTCAAATCACCAAAGGGAAGCGCTTCTGACTCTTATTTAGAAGCAGTCCTTATATCACTTACGCCTATTCCTTCAAATACTGCATTAGAGCACATGTGCAGCTTAATATTAAGCACTCCAAAAATAAATATAGTGATTTTCTCCTTATAGAATCAACACCAACTATCATTGCAGATATGCCAGCATATAGATTAGTGTATAGTGAAAGCGGACGTAAAACGCTGTGTATTGTTATAATAAAAGAAAATACTGCATATCATATTTTGTATCGAGCAGAACCAACAAAATACTCGATTTATCTTTCTGCTGTACAAAAGATGATTGATTCGTTTGAATTCATCTTTTGGTAGCTTCTTAATGCTAAAAACAACTAGATTACTACCTATTTGTTATCAGAAATGTAATAATAAAGATTATTGAACTTGAGGAATAAGATAGAAATAAGTCAGAGCGCTGTAGAATAGTGATTATCTGCTATTACATACAACAAAATGAATAATTTGAGTACGCAGGTATGTAACAAAAGAACTAAAACGATATTATTAGATACATAGAAGAAAATAACGGTAATATTAATGCAAACCTCAAATTAACATATTCTGATTTTGAAGTCGAGTCACCTGCTGGAGATGTTCCAAGAATCAAAATTAATTTAAGATAGAAGTTGGTAAACTTTCATCAAAAGATGATATCCTTGTCCACATTGAACAAATCAATTATGATGTAGACATCTTAAGTATGGAATCTGACTATTCTAATCAAAAGAAGGAGACATATGTTGGAAAATATTGTTCTTCTGAACCTTTATTTATTAAAGAAGGAGAATCCAAAGAATCATAATTTTTATTTTTAATTTCAATTTATTAGATTAACTCTTAGTTTATAGATGAGAAAAAGTAATGAGCAATCATAAAGAGTTATTATCTGTAGATAATAGGGAAATTGAGAAAAGAAAGGAACATAAAAAGCACTACATAAACTATCGTTATGTCTTTTCTTACCGCTGTTTCTTGTTTCCTCTACAGAGTAGTGTCACTTGCTTAAATTTTTCTGTCAAATAGTATAAATATCCTGCTATTGGGTGCATATATATTGTGTCAAAAATTATAGGGAGCTTTGGACCTTTAGTTTCTTCGATTATTATTTTTATGGGTGCATTCATAACTATCATGATTGGATTTTCTTTACCAATTACAACCTTTGGACAATTAGAAATTCAACAAAGAGAGAGCACTAGTAATAAAGTAGTTATTCTAACTTTTGGCAATGCACCAAAAAGCCAATATACCGAAGCCAAACCAATTTTAGACAAATATGGATTTAAGGCCAGTTTCTTTGTAGTATGTAACTGGATAAATTCAGACAAAGATAATTCACATATGACATGGCAGGATATAGAGACATTATATAATGATGGACATAATATAGGAGCAAAGTCTTTGAACCATAAAGACCTTACTACACTATCTGCTAGCGAATTGGACTTTGAAGTAGGACAATCAAAAAAGTGCTTAGATGATCAGAATATTGATGCCAGAGTTTTTGGCACGCCTTATGGCAAAGGATGGGATAACCCAACTGTGATTGATACTATTGCAAAATATTATGATTTTGCTATTACTGGTTTTTCTAAACTGATGTACTTGAATTGCGATGGATGGAATCAGCAGGAGGAAGAGGAAAATGGATACAAATCAAATACACAGACTGATTGTAGAACATATTCCGATGCTGGTACGTTGACCTATGCAAATAGATACTCCATTAAAGAATGGAGTCATAGTAATGCAGATAAAGAATACTTTGGTAATGATCAGTTAATATTTGAAGAGTTTGTGAAAGCTGTCAATAGCCAAGAGAATTTCAATGGAGATGGAATTATAAGGGCTATTCCTATAATAGCATATCATGATCTAGATCATAATATAACACCTGATAGCACTAGTGTGAATTTATTTGATGCAGAAATGAAATATTTGTATGATAATGGTTTTACAGTACTGACTATGGCAGACTTAGGATATGACGAAAGTACTCATCAATTGTATATAAGGTACATTGGACCATCAACTATAAATCACATTGGACCAACAATGCAAACAGAAGCTGTATCAGATGATGACGATGATGCAGAAGAAGATGATATGGGATTAGAGTTAGAAGACAATGATGCCGATATTGGGTTTGATAATGGTGAGCAGGAGGAAGATTCTGAAGGCAATAACAATGAACTCTCAGAATCTAACACTCAAGAAGAAGATGATGACGATGATGATGGCAGTGGAGCATAATAAGTATATATACAATGAGAATAATAGATCCGCCGCCTAAATACATACCTCCACCTATAGAGATAATGCAAGTTATAATCAACCCTATACCCGAAAAAGTGCTAAGAATAGACAGTAAATAGCACAAAAATCTATGGCAAACAAAAGAACATCAGAGCCAGCCTGCAGAGAAATCATATCAGAAGACAAAATTGTACCATGAGCAACTTTTACTATGGATGCAAAAGGATAAGCTATAGTAAACACAATCAGAAGAACTAGACATATATATATTCAAAATAAAAAAGGAGAGACAAAACAAGGACATGTAATTTAGATAACTTTTCAAAACACTATTGTATATGTTTCTGAGCCAAAACCTATTATTTTATAAAAAGCGTATAAAACCAGCAGCAGATGTTTTGTGTACAAATCTATCCATTAAGGCTATTAACATCTTTAACTATTGTTAAAATTATAATAAAATATGGTCAGACTAAGTGAATCAAGGAATAGGATTAATATTCCACCAGAACAGTTTCTAAATAATTTAAAAGTTGGTGAACATGGCTGTGTATATTTTTCATCCAAAGAAGAAATGCAAATGATTCACTTTGCTTTTGTTAAATCAGGGCTAGAGAATAATTGGGGAGTCGTCTATGCTACAGCAACAGAATCAATTGATTAAGTAAGAAATGCTATGCAGAAGTATGGAATTAATACACGATATTATGAAAAAGAAGAAGAACAAGGTAACGGTAGTCTTATTATAATAAGAGGGGAAGACTTGTACAAGAATACAGATAATCCAGATATTGAAAACTGGATAAACACTACTAAATCTGTTTCTGACATGTTTATTTCTAAGGGCAAAAAAGGGTTTAGAATGGCATCTGACTTATCTTCCCATTTTCTTTCACAGGGTCTTGTAGAACAATGGCTCAAATTGGAGTATGTACTTGAGAGAAAACCCTCATTACCAATATCTATCCTTTGTGCTTATGATATACGTTTTCCAGAAGTGTGGGATACAGACATTATGAATTACTATCTAAAGATAAACTCTGAAAGCAAAGAATTCGTTGATGCGCATAGCTTTGCAATATATACATCAAGACATAAGAGTGTAATATTTACAATTTAATTTAATTTTTATGTTATCTATATCAGCACGACTTTCAAAACTTTTTTTATTTTTTTTAATATGGTATCTGAGTATCGGATTCTTAGCATGGTATTTAAAACGACTTTTATAAACATGTAGTTAAAGTAAGGCAGGGCTAGCATAGTAGACACATGATTGATTACTATATAAGTAACTAAAGAAGTATCTCTACTCATAATCAACTCTGTCATGGAGATATATGCTGTTTATAATAAACAGGAATTTCTGATAGTTAGTAGCAGTATTATTGAATGCTTCCTAACTGTTAAAATATTAAAAAATAGAAATATCTACAGGTAAGAATCTTATAAAAATAAAAAGATTCCGTGATAGTTTGTTGAGTTATGCTTTGGCAGGCAAATAGAACAAAAGAAACTGCAGCGATGGATAACAGACTTAATCAATTGGAGTATGTACAGCACATAGAAAAATCTAAACTGAAAATAGCATTTGTGTGCTGCTGCAACTATCCACATATTACAAATTCAAAGTTGCCAAGGTATAAGCCAGCATAGTAAAAACATAATCAAGGCGTATTTCATATGGCCAAAGATAATCAACGATCATAATACACAACTTTATTTGATAAAAGAAGGTAAAAAATTAGATGAGATAGCACAATATAATATTTTTAAGAAAAACATTTTGGTTTAGAATATAAGATTATAATGAATATAAGAAATTTAACTTCTTGGTCCTGCAAGAGTCACAAGGAGTAAACGCATTTGATAATATAATTTTGTTCTTTTTAAAAGTTACTTATTTATGGCGAAGAGTTTTGCTTAGATTAATTTTATGCTTTTGTTAGTATATGTAACATTAAAATTCGATTAGCTACATCATTTAGATATAGCTTATGCTTAGAGATCCCATAACTGGTAATAGTAGTGATGTTCTAAAACAATTAAGACAGGCCGAATCTGGTGCTCACTATATTATTGTCTATTACGATTTGATGACTCTAAGACAGATTTATGCAGGCTATATTAAAACTCAACTTGAAGATAACAATGAGCTTGTTCTAATCCTTCCATATTATGAAACTACTGAGAAAGTCAGAAGTGTATTGTCAGGAGAGAATAATAGTAGTAATGGAGGTTGTATCATTGATGTAAGAAAATATGAAAAAGAAGGCTCTCTTATGATCATAGATTCTGCAGATGCATATTTTAGTTCAGATACCGATTTAATGTCATTTG
>JAREAI010000133.1:0-7132 GCA_029240435.1 Nitrososphaeraceae archaeon
TCCCCACACATTTCTGTACTTAAAATACCATACAACAATTATTAAGGCACCTATAATTAGACCGAATAGCGAATAAACGTAGGAATTTGTAATAAAAAAACAATTGCCCTTAAGTAGTTCCAATTGATTATCATTACTATTGATGTTTTCACTTCTGCTAATCTCAGATAGGCACTTTATGCCCTCGTTGTTTAGATAGACGGCCAAAACCGCACCCGCAATTAGGAGGAACAAACCTACCTTTAGATATCGGTTTTTTATAATTGCGAGATACACCCTTTTCATAAGCCTATTTTATGTTAAATCCTCTCAACTAGTGAGATCATGAATTATTTAAGAAATATGGCCATTATCCAATAAAGGTAAAGATGTGTGGCTTACTTTCAACAGTAATCACTAGAATTGAGACTTCCAAGTCAGACTTGAAACTAGATAAGGGGTGATATTGAACCATCGTTGGAAATCTAATTTTACGTTATTGGTTTTGTATCGCTGCGCAAATTAGAGAATGTGCGACAAGTTATTGACACGGTCGCGGGCTGGATTGTAATATCTTTATTTCGATAACTATATTACTGAGAAAAATAAATACGCTCATTACAATTGCTAGAGGACATTCGGTCTATATTAGTAATTGATGATGAGTTTGATATAGTAAATCCTATTAAGCTCTCATTAAAAAGACAGGGTTTTAATGCATATGGGTTCACCGATCCCCTACTAGCACTGGAGCATTTTAAGAATAATTCGGAAAATATCGATCTAATTCTTTGTGATATTAGAATGCCACAAATGAATGGGTATGAACTAGTCAAAAAAATTAAAGCATTACAGCCAAAAGTAAGGGTTATACTAATGTCTGCATTTGAAATTAATGATCTAGAGTTTTCAAGAGTACTGCCCTATGTCAAGATAGATGGATTTATATCAAAGCCAATTTCGCTAAAAAAACTTACAACCAGGGTGAAAAAGTACTTAAACAATAGCTAGATATGTTTTGCAGAAATAATATTGGATTCCTTTATTAGGGTTTTTGTATACCTTATTGTATGACCCCCATCACGAATAGAAGTTGAGTGGAATATTCCATGATGTCACAATCATCATCGCAACTACCAATAGACGAGTGTGAAGAGTGGATATGGGACATCTTAGATTGCACAAGAGATTGCGGGTTTGAATTCATATCCGGAGACGGCAAGGAGTTTCTGATACTAAATACAAATGATTTCAATGCAGACACAAAAGCATTATACAAGATTAAGAGGCTTACGGGGATGAGGCTGATGCAGATGAGTATGCACAATGGCAGTACTCAGCTCTGGTTTTTCAGGCCGCAACATACCACATAGGTTGTCACGGTAATATTAGCACATTTCAATTTCTTTTTCTAGCACGGATAAAATTAGTATTACGCATCTTGGAAGCATAGAATATCACTTCATAAAGTCAAGGGGTCGTTAGGCTCACTCACATGGTTTACAGTTGTAAATCCTATGATTGTAATCCTGGAGAATATATGAGATGGGCTGGCACATACGTAAATGTTACAGCTGAAGGCATATGTTTAAACCTGGGTTGTCTGGAACTGCTAAAGATTATAACCTGCCTTTTAACAAACTACTGTGAGTTTTCTCGTATTAACTATGATAATCACAATGACGCTAACAGGATGTAAACAAGACTAGTCGATTAGTAATGTTAATAGAATATGACCATAAAATGGGTTTGCATCTGGAACAATCGAATGCTCAGAGCGAAACCATTGGTATCAACTGCAGCTCCTTTAACAGTTAGAGGAGACCTACCGCTAGCGTGCGAATAGTAAACGGGTCAATTCAAAAATAGAAAATATGCAAAATATGCATGCTTTCTCGTTATTTTGCATATTTGAACTCAGTTATATAGAACCTCAGCAACCATATCTACCAATTGCTTAACACCTATTCAGAAAATATATTAAGAAAAAGAGATTCCGACAACATATCATTGAAACTGAATTACTCACCTTGATAATCTTCATGATAGATTACAGAATTCCACTGTTGGATGGACCATTTGCAGTTATTGAGACACCGTCGGATGCACCTCAAATTATTAGAGAAGGTCACAACCCAAAGTCACTCCCGTCGCTGCGATTAGCAAACATACGGAAAAAATTTATAATTGCTCTGCCTCAGCAACAGCAGTTGGATTGTCCCTTAACTTGTTGGATCACAAAAGAGATATTCAAAGAATTAGTAGAATTGTTCAGTAGAATCGTTTCTTCCATGACTGTTAATAACGGTAATGACGGATTTGGAAACATAATTCTTTCGACTTTATACGCTAGCTAAAATGCAAAATACTCAACACCAGCGACTTCCGAGTAGAGCTGCAAGAAAAATTGATCTTGATGACCTATCCAACATAACCTTGTTTATAGCGCTGTTTATTGGGATTTGGCAGTTAGTATTCATGTTGGGAATATGGCCCAGGGTGTCAATGCCATCTCCAGCCATGGTTGCAGAGTCCTTCGCAGGCTTGTTACAGGATTTCACATTGGTTACAAGTATAGGAATGACAATGTATCGTCTAGTTATTGGGTTCACAATCTCGATTACTAGTGGAGTAGCGGTTGGATTAGCCATGGTAAAGTTTCCAGGATTTGGAAAAACAATGAGTTCCTTTGCGGTCGGCCTACAATCATTTCCAAGCGTAGCATGGGTGCCTTTTGCAATACTGCTGATAGGACTTAATGACTTTGGAATATTGTTTGTTGTCATTATGAGTTCAGTATTTTCTGTAATGATGTCTACGTATAGCGGGATGCGTAATATACCTCCTCTATATATTCGGGCATCAAAAAATATGGGTGCAAAAGGCTTTTCACTTTTCAGATATGTCATGATTCCGGCAGCCACTCCTTCTCTTCTTGTTGGAATAAAGCAAGCATGGTCTTTTGCATGGCATGCGTTAATAGGAGCAGAGATCCTTATTGCTGCATCTATAGGTCTTGGTCATATCTTACTCGTTGGGAGGGAGTTTCAGCTGATGGATCAAATCATAGCATCAATGATTACAATATTTGCTATTGGCTTGTTATTTGACAGAATTATGTTTTCAAAATTGGAGGAGAGAATTAGGAACAGATGGGGATTAAACCAGAACATTGAAAGCTAATTAAATTTCAATGTACAAGGATCCCGACCTTTTATCACAATTTGCTTGAACTGCCATTTATATTTAGAAAAAATGAGGCTGGCAGAAAGCAATCATTCCCAACGTATTATATTATATAGCCCGGCACCGAGTCATCAAATGACCTTATACCGCGTGATTTGACTACCAGCGATCTGCATTATGTGAGGAAACCATCATAATATCTTACCTATTGTTGTCTCTTTCAATGACTCACTTTCACATAGCGTGACTTTGGATTTTATTCATCATTCCTATTGCCCATGACTAATTTGGAAATAACTTCCCATCTTCTAGTCACGAGGTAAAAATTACAGCCTTCTTTTAAATGTCCTCTTGTTTTGTACCGCATCTGGTGCAGAACCTGGTGTTTGGATTTAGTTTCAATCCGCACTCAATGCAGAATTTTCCTTCTGGCTTATTTGTTGGAGTCTCCCTGGTTGGAATACTTGAATTGAATAAAGGGCTTTGCGAGCTATCTTTCTTGGTGTCATAACTGCTGCTTGCTTGCTCTTCTAACTTGGTATAGAGCATAATTCTGGGAATTTTTTCCTTGCCCTCGGCTGGGTCATCTATTTGTTCACACAACCATATAACAAATTCTTTTAATATCAAATCAGGCGTGGAATATGAAAGCGGGTGGGAAGACATGTATTCTTTGACTGCAGATCGTCCATCAAATTTGTTCATTTTCTAATCGAATATGAAGTCTTAGGAAATTTCTATCTGATAACCTTTTTCATGATCATTACTTAAATAAATCGTAGATATAGAATAGACTGTTCGGAGTGAGTTTTTGATGAGGCTCTGCACCGAGGTTTTAGAAAAGATGATATAATCAAGGAAATCGAAGTGATGGAATCTACAACCTCTCTTAGGTCCTATCTCTAGTTAGTAAGTATAAGAGAGCGGGTTTCAGTAAGAGCCGATAGATATTGGAGACGTTTGAGGTCAGTTTGCAACTTCAAGCCCGACCAAATCTGCTAAACCATCTGAAGTAGGGAATTGTCTCCTTGTAGCATTTAGGTTCTCACCATTTTTTTAACTATTAACAGCAAATTATAAGTATTCAAGTTATTATCATAATCCTAGATAGAAAAGGAGTGATCTCTAGTATTGCCATAGTTGGTAATTTCAAAGCTGGTGGTACACTGCAGTGAAGATGAAGAGAACCAGTTTGTCGGTGTCATCACAGCCAGATTTCGGCAAATATGATACCTTAATTAAATACACACTTGTGCCATCGATTCCTCTATCCATTATAGCCATTCTATGTATTAATCCTAACACCTGGGTGTTATCTGAAATCCACCATTTCTACATTGAACTCTTTGCCGTGCTACTTGCTGCAATATTATCGTTTTATTACATAGCACGCGCACGCACGCTAAGTGACAAATTTAGTTTATTCATTGGCATTGGTTTTCTAGCTAATGCTTTAATCGACTTACTTCATGTTGTAATTTCTTTCACATATATGAATGAGTTTATGTTTCTAAAGTATTTTATACCACAAACATGGTTTGCAGGAAGAATATTCCTAGGTGCAATGTTTGTAATTGCAATTGCGGGATACCCATTATTATCTGGTATCTCCAGAAAACCAAACAGGATTAAATCAGCACGCCAGACGTCAGACGAACAAGGGCAATCAACAGGTGATTTCAGTTTTCAAGATCAACAGTCTCACTTAGCAGAAGAAAGACTAGAAAAAATACCTAGGATACTTGTATGGTCATTGGTTTTGCTTACTATCGCGGCTGGAGGAGTCGCGATTGGGTCACTTTTCGTAGTATTTCCCGGTTCTGTGTTAGATGAGTTCCCTATACATAGGCCTTATGAAATTCCTCCACTTGCACTTTTTGTAATAGCTTTGCTCTATTTTTACAAAAATGAACTTTATAAGAAAAGTGATGTTTTCTACAAAGGGGTATTAGCAGCTATTGTAATCGACATCTTTGGACAAATTATAATGTCCTATTCCACTACTTCTTTTGACACTGCTCATAATACGGCTCATGTTTTGAAGGATGCGGCATACTTTGTCAATATTATAGGTCTTGCATTATCAAGCATTAGCTACAATGCAAAGCTAAAAGAGGCTAACAAGAATTTAATCGAAAGAGAAGAAGTTATCCGTTCTCAGTATGAAAAACTAAAGGAGTCGGACCGGATGAAGGATGAATTTGTTAACATAGCAGCACATGAGCTTAGAACGCCTATTCAGCCAATTCTGGGACTGTCTGAGATAATACGTCCAAAGGTGAATGCGATAGATCGTGAGTATGTTGATGTTATAGTAAGAAATGCGAAGAGATTACACAGACTTACTGAGGAAATATTAGATGTTACAAAAATAGAAAGTCAATCATTGAAGCTCAAAAAAGAAGAAGTTAACCTAAAAGATGTGATTGAAACCTGTATAAACGATGAGATTGTAAACAAACATTCTAACAGTAACGACGACGAAAGAAAACCAAAAATACTTTACCAACCGAAAGATATTCTTCTTAGAGCAGATAGGATTAGAATATCACAGGTTATATCAAATCTTCTGTCAAATGCAATTAAATTTAGTCCTGGAGGAACAATATCCATTGTATCCGATTTGAAGAGCACTGACAAAGATAAAAATCCTATTAAAGACGAAGCCATTATCAATATCAAGGACGACGGTAATGGGATTGATGAAGAGATATTGCCCAAACTATTTTCGAAGTTTGCTACAAAGTCCTTTTCAGGTACTGGACTGGGTCTTTTTATCTGCAAAAGTATTATAGAAGCACACGGAGGCAATATATGGGCAGAAAACAATTCTAATGGTAAAGGAGCAACCTTCTCATTTACCCTTCCGTTGGACAAAATAAGTAGAGAAGTCGGAATTGGCATGATAAAATAATTTAATTGATGTAAATCATAGTGGGGGAATTGATATTCCACTAGTAGAAATATGTTTTGGGACGCATCTTGCCCGATACGACTCGCCAATTTGTAAACTTAACTAGAGATCTCTTCGGGTTAATATATTTGGTGATCAATATGCGTAGAGCGAGAACAAGTGCAGGATAGACGATGAACAGAATGTGTAATATCTGTGGCAATCATCAAATAATTTGTATGGGTTGGCTAATCAATAGGACCATGTGATTTCTCTATATTGCGTTCTATAAGTTCGAGCCTAACTAAGATATTGGCTAAGGCTTTTGCTACTTCGATCCTGTTACCATGTCGATCAGAAAGATGGCTCTTGAGGTCAATGTCATCTACATCCAAATCAATATCGCATAAAGGACAATTAGTCATGATATAATATACTACATTTTTGTAAATACTACGAACATTTTACCGTTTCGGACATAGTGCTTTTCTATTCGTGTTTAGTATCTGTGAAGTAGATAGTTAAGTACTTTGCTTATTCTTTTGCCTTGGCTACGTATTATAATTGCTGATACCGATTAGCCTCATGCAGCGTATTTAATCTCCGATATTTGGCACTAGAGGAATAAAACAGGCCTTACAAGCGGCGTTGTGGACTTGGCAATCCAAACTGTGCTGAATAATGTGCTATTGGGGTATGACAATTAGAAGGGGTGTACAACATCCTATCGTTTGTTATCGTTCACAGATGAGACCTCTACCCTTGGCCAATGGTGTCATTTTAAGAAGCGCCATGATGCTATATCGCATCTATAATTCCCAATTCCACTAAAGAGAAGAGAAGCGGAAATAGCCGGGTCAATAATCTGCAGTACAGAACTTTACAGCAGCGGAACAGGTAAAACAAAAATTGCCATATCTTAAGTTCGACTGAATAATGCGATCGAATCTGTATTCACGCTAATGCTATCCGTGGGTAGCACCCATCTTATCAATTTTTAATTCCACATTGCCATCATATTTTGGTTTGATTGCTAATTGTGACGGTGTGTAAATTAAATGCTCTTTGGTAAAA
>JAREAI010000009.1:0-20502 GCA_029240435.1 Nitrososphaeraceae archaeon
TGATAGTTCAGGTAATATTTACTTTGTAGGTATACGTTCAACTTCTCTTTGGTTTGGAAATATAAAAGAAATGAAAAATGGTACTTCTGATGGAATTTCGCAAATCCCTATACCACTTCAAGGATTCGCTGGTATCGATCCGGACCTTATTAGCACTGGGTCACTTGTAGTTGATGAAAATAACAACAGTGTATGGCTATCGATGTTAGCATTTGCAAAGAAAGGGATAATTTTCAAATATGATATAAATTCAAAAACTTTTGAAGTTTTTAACTTACCTCTTGACCTGAGCTCTCCTGTAGGCATCGCTTTAGAAAATAATAATAATAATAATAGCAGTGACCTATGGATTACCGATCATGGAACAAGCATCTTTTATAAATTAGACTATTCTGACAGAAAAATTACAAAATTTGTCACATCCCAAGCTTCGCCTAGAATTTTTGGTCGGAATAGTACGAGCGAGGAATTAGCAGTAGCAGCAGCGCCATCAGCAGCATATACTCTGCCTTACTGGATAAACAAAGGATCCAATGGATCTATATGGTTTAACGAGCATACAGGAAATAAAATTGCTGTATTTAATCCTGTCAATATGACTCTCATCGAATATTGGATTCCGACACAAAATGCATTATTTGGTCAATGCCAACCAACCAATGCCAAGAATTGTGGCATTGCAAATTTACTCCAATTTTCGGTAGGAAACAATAATGAGGTCTGGTTTTCTGAGTGGTCAGAGAATAAAATAGGAAGAGTTGACACAGATAAAGAGCTACCTTTTTCTGTTTCATCTTCTGAAAAAGAAGTAACTATAGCTAAAGGCAAAAGTGCCGAGATTAAGTTGAATCTAAAAATGACATCATCATCATCATCATCTGAACAGACAATTAACATGATAAAGTCAGGTACTTTTACAGCAACTGGAGCTCTTGGAAATTCTACAGGATCTTTCAGTGAAGAATCATTTTCTATTGCTCCTGGAAAGTCAAAGCAAATTTCATTTATCTTCACCCCTTCTTTGGATTTAAAATCCGGAGAATATACATTGATGGTTGGTGCAGAAAATAATGCTATTTCATACTTGAAAGCAATAAAAATAAATATAATCTAGAGGTATACATGTGCATATAATTTCTAATACAATCACAAAAAGACAGTTATTGCTAAAATAGTTTTCATTTATTACTTTTTAATGCATCTATTCCCGGCATTTCGTCACCAGCAAGAAATCTTAGAGTAGCGCCGCCACCAGTAGAAACATGACTTACCTCTCCTTCCGAAACACCTGCTTTTTTCATTGCTTCAAGAGTATCGCCGCCACCGATCAGTGTTTTTGAACCACGCCAATATGCCAATGCCATACTTTTGGCAATATTGATTGTTCCGTTTGCAAAAAGTCCGTTTTCAAATAATCCCATCGGCCCATTCCAAAATACAGTTCCTGACCCGTTGCCACTTACTTCGTTAGAATATCTTTGAGCGGTTTCCATGCCTATATCAAATCCCGCCATATTCCTGGGGATATCTCCTTTTACCATACTTGCATGGATGCCTTTTGAAGAAGATGATATAACATGATCGTTTGGAAGCATTATTTTATCACCAAAAGTAGATAGTGCCTCACTTGCCCAAGGCAAATGTTCAAAATCTATTAACGAATTTCCTGTTTCTATTCCTTTTGCCTTTAGAAAAGTATAGGCTGCTGCCCCACCTATAAGCACCTTATCTGCTTTAGGAAGCAAATTTTCTAATGCACCTATTTTATCTTTTATTTTTACTCCTCCAACTACAAAAGTAAATGGTCTGATTGGATTTTCTTTTATCATTGAAAGATATTGTACCTCCTTGTTGAGATTAAACCCTGCTAAATGTAAATCAAATAGCTTTGCTGCGCCATAGGTAGAAGCATGTTTTCTATGAGAAGTACTAAATGCATCATTAACATATATGTCAGCCAAAGATGCAAGTTGTCTTGAAAACTCAAAATCATTTATTTGTTCTTGCTTGTGAAATCGTAGATTCTCTAGTAACAAGATATCACCTTCATTCATCTTTTCTATTTCTTTTTGAACTGAATTACCAACGCAATCATTGACAAAACTCACTTTAGATTTTACTATTACGTCAGATAATCTTCTTGCTACAGGTGCTAAAGAATAATGACTTTGAAAACCTTTAGGTCTGCCTAAATGTGACGCTATAATTACTTTGGAACTGCGTTTAGTAAGATATTCGATAGTTGGTATTGTCATTCGAATTCTGTAATCTTCTCCTACTGAGCCATTATTGATGCTAACATTAAAGTCAACCCTCACAAAGACCTTTTTGCCTTTAAAAATCGAATCATCGATATCTGAAATCACTTGTAGCATAATATTATGACGAATAGGGTTATACTAGTACCAGAATAAACTTTATGCTATTTTAAGAAAAGACAATAGAGAATATAAAGATAATCATCAATGTCTCTGTCTGAACTTCATTTCAAGCCGACCATAGTAAATTTGTGTATGGAAAAAGTTCCTATAAAAATTGATAGTTCTCAATTTAGTTCCAGATGTTGATATATTTGATCCCATTGAATAATTCCTTCTGAAGTTATTGATACTTATTCATATAGCCATCTATATGCATGCCTAGGATAGCATTACCAAGTACTTGGACAATGGTCCATTCAAGGAGAGAGAGTAAATTGATAGTTTAAATCAGAAGAAGCAACATCCAAAAGAACCAAAGTTGATAATGCATCAGTTATTATAATAGTGTGTGAGTGAGTCATTGAAATTTGCTTTATCTAAAGAGTGATTATAAATTTGATCACGAAAACATATTGACTGATTATTAATCTGTTTGTGTAACTTGTTCTCTGAGAGTAATAATCCTTGTTGTAGTAGGACATCCTAATTTACTGGATGCTACTTTAAAGCCATCTTTAGCAAGACGGAGATTAGCAGCTGAGACATGGGCTTCAAAAATTACCTGTCCGGGCTGAACTCTCGCAGCTAATCCTGTTGATTTACCGAAAGCCCTTCTCATACCCTCCTGTAAACGATCAGCACCGGCCGTTGCAATCATCTTATTTTCTCTCAAAATCACATGTGGATATACCTTTAGCATAGAAAAAAAACTCTGATCTCCCGCTTTCGCCATTGTCTTATTGGCAGCTAGTCTTGCCGATTCCAAAGAATTATGTCTTATTTGCATCTTCTCTGTAACAAGCAGTTGAACCTTGTAATCATAATCATCCCGTGCCTGCCCTGAAGAAAACCTTGCAATTTTTAATTGCGGCTTGCCAGATATGTACTCGCGCCTCACATATGGCATACCACGAGGCTCACGATAATTAACTCCTTTCATAAAATATTCACTGATTTTGAATGCTTAAATGTGGTTATGTACTGTGATTTAATCGTTATGTCGTCCCCATTATCTTCTTCTTCTCCACAACAATCTCCCTGTAACGAACTTCCATATGTGATCGAAGCATTTTTGGTTGAAGAAGAATTAAAAATTATTGTTAAAGATACTAAATTTCAAGATCAATTAAGGAGTAAAGGCTTTGGAGAAAAAGAGGATTCTCAATATCTGCTGAAGCCTTATGAGGCTCTATACCTGATTTATAGCAAACGTCTTAACTTGAAACGAGAAATAAATAATGTTAATTTTGATTCTCTTGTGGAAGTTATACTCAAACAAGACAAATATATCTTGACAAAATTTCTCATTTATCGTGATCTTAGAAGTAGAGGCTACGTAGCAAAAGAGGGCTTTGGATTTGGTGTTGATTTTAGAGTGTATGAAAGAGGGGATTTTGATACCAAGCCTGCAAAATATGTAGTATTTGGGATCAACGAGGGCATAAATTTAGGAGTTGATGATTTTTCACAAATAATTAAAGATATAGGAAAAATGGGAAAGGATGCAATTATCGCAGTTGTGGAGAGACGAGGAGAAATAATATATTATAAAGTTTCAACAATGCATTTTTCAGAAATTAAAAATTTTTAATTATAAGTGTAATCATATCATATGCTCTTTTAGAAAAGGATAGGATGATTTAGTTTGAAGTCAAAACAATCAGATTGAACCTGCCATCGGTTATTGGGTCTAACAGCAAGATATTGAAGTGGTAAATCAACCATTTATATCACTACAATAATAATATTATTTATCGTGCTAGGCAATTTGTGCGATATAATAATAAAACTTGATCGCAATATAAGATTCGTCGGTATTGTCAACGATAAAGGCGAGGTCATAGAGGGAGGTTTTCAGGACGGTGTTGAACCTTTGCTAGAGGGATCCGATGAGCAAGAAATGTACACAAACTCCTTATCAAATATGACATTACTCAAAAATTATAGTGACAGATTAGGCAAAGTCAAATACACTTTGACTGAACACCAAAAGATCGCAATGATGACCTTTCCATTGGATAATGGCATATTATGTCTATCGGTTTATTCCCAAGACACGAATATTGACAAGTTGAAGAACACCATTCTTGAGATAATTTCAACACGAACAAAAACTGACGACTAATTAGTCATTTTCGTGCTAGAAGATCTTCATACACAAACCCACTACTAAACTTTAAAAAGATTAATAAGTGGTCTGATGTAAGCCCAGTAGCTAGAATTTACAAATGAAAAGAGTTTGTGAATGCTGTTTTTATACAGGTGAAATATCTGAATTTCTATCAGCAAGTGACTATTGTATTGAATGTATTGATGTTCATTCAATGTGCCCAAAATGCAAGTCAGGTTATCATAGCGTCCATATTATATAATGATAATCGTTTTGTAAAACCATCTCTTGAATAAAAGGTAATTATGAGTTGCTCTCTTTTTAAGATACCACAGCCGGCACACATTGTCGAATTGTCATTGTCATTGGACAAAAGTAATCTAGTGTACAGAATCACAAATGTATTTACTTCCCTACCAAGTGAGTTTAGTGGCGGGAATTATATACTACATAGCATTGCATTGATAACAATAATGTTTCGCATCGACATGTACGATTTATCTTTAAAAATATAGATACATCTTTGAGGAGTTGATGGAAAGAAAATTTATGACTATAATCTATTACTTATAGTAATATTTGTTATTAAAAAAGCTATTAGAATTAATATCTTATTTATTATTCTATGATAATTTTTTTATGACCAAAGACGCCATCACCACACATAATTGTTTATTTATTAATTTACGTTTAAGATATAACTATTCATATGATCCTTGATTCGACAAGATTTTTATCAATCATTTTACTTTTCAGTATCAATGTAGGATAATGACGATTATGATAGTCCCCCTATTATTCTGGTTGATAGGCCAGAAAAGATGAAGAGAATTACCGGACTACCGAATCCTACAGGAAGAAATTAAATGCTCCGGCCGGGATTTGAACCCGGGATCGTCGCCTTGAGAGGGCGAAATGCTTAACCGGACTACACCACCGGAGCTTAGGCACAATGATTTTTGATCTTCATATAAAACTTATGTCATAATATGTACTCTGTGCGGCACATATATATATCCGAAGACAGGAGGTTTTGAAATTTTTCAAGTTATTTGTAAACTCTTACTTACAATATTTGTCAATAACGGTTCCTATTAATTTTTATAGTATTGCATCATCATATACCTAATTATCTTATTGATTATATAAGCAACAATTTTCAATATCCAGCGGGAATAATCGGATGCCGAGCAACTAATCCTGAAATGTCGCTTGATTGTTGCGAATATGATATTGCTATTTTTAATAAACAATCGGCTGGTGGTAATAGATTTATCCGACTAGGCAACCATGGACTAGAAGTGATTACTCTAAGGGAAATATCAAGGATAAATGTGATGAAATTGTATAAGATGATTATAATACAAGATGATAATAGTTTGAGTCTATCGTCATCATCGCTATCATCAGCCAATAATGTCTCTGGTTTTCAACAACATTATCTTAGAGTGCTAAGAGGCCTTGGAAAAAAATCGATAATAAATTCATTATTTTATCATGAAAAAATTACTAAAAATATTCAGAAGAATTCTCTATTAGCAGCTATGTGGCTAAAAATAGCTGCATATGATTTTCTGGAAGGCATATTAGCATTGTCTGAAATTAAACCAATGCCTACACATGAATTAAATCAGATAAGAAAGATAACTATAGAGCGCCAAGACATTGCTGAAGGTGTAAAGATAGCTTTGGAATGTGTGGGAATAGAACGAGCGACAAGATCTACCATATCTAGGTCTATCGAAGCAATATGTGAATTAAATTCCATGGAATATGATAAAGAATTGATAAAGATAAAAGTGAACCACTTGCTTGAAAAAGGAATGGTATCAGATTGTTATTATTACCTCGGTAAAATGGGGCATAGATGTTTAGCCTATAGAGATTATAAATTTCTGAGTAAATATATGAAGTTGATACAGATATCTATGGATTTAACAAAAGATATGCAACAATTAGAGAAGTTGCACATTAACCTTGTGAGTATAAGTAAAATTATATTGAAAAAATTATCGCACTATCACAGCAGGTGTAATAGGCTCTAATTTTTTATTTCTTGCTCGTAATTTTGCTTTATATTTTAGATTGCGCGGCTTTGTTCTCAATCTATATCCGCAGCATGGACACCATAATCCATCCCATTTAATGAAGATCTCACAAATCTGACAGCGTTTCTGCCCACTAGCATATCGGCCTGATCCAACTGGCTTTTGGGCCTTGTGACGTACGCATATACCTTTACAAGTCATAACTTCTAACCAAAGATACGTAGATTATGTAGTATTTAAATCTGTGTAATAACTAATCGTGATTCATTGGCAACATTCTTTCGGTATTGAACTAAAAAAAAGTTATTTGTTTTCTGTTTTATCGAACAGAAACGTCCTTAGCTTGGAATGCTTCGTTCATAGTCAGATATTCTTCAATTTTCATCTTAATATCGTCTGGCTCTGTATCATCCATTCCTGAAAATCCCGCTTTGAATGATATTTTATTTCCTGAAACATTAACATCTTCAATTTCCATGTCCGCATAAACGTTTGCCATTTCGTTAACCCATTCTTTTCCTTCATTTTGATCTACTCCAGAAGTATCTATGTTTACAGTTAGCATTTTGGCCATCCTATATCACCTGAACGGGATCTACTACAGACATTAATAAAGTTGACGCGTCTGCAAACCATATAAATGCCTTGGATTTAAACTATGTATCAATTTTATTTATAAATAATGTTTTGAAATCAATGTGTCGTGTGTTTGACGATCAACCTTTTTCCTCAAAGCCCCAGTATTTTATTAATTCTTTTTCGAATTTTGAAGATTGGTCTTCGTTTAGAGAATCTCCACAGTTCTTGTGAGTCGGCATAACTCGCATACCTGCCAATTTAAAATCAACCTCATAAAAGTGGACTTTAGGACAGTTACACATATCTAATTTATAACTTGAATCTGCTACTTATTTGTTTTGTAATTGCTTTATGACGTCATATACATATATACATCTATACATATATATATATATTTTTTTTGTTCCTGCTATTTTGTAGTAATACAATTTAAATATTCTAAATATGACCAGATAAATTGGTCTGTCCAGCTCTTGCAAATTTATAAACATTTATCAATTCCATTTATTCTATTATATTTATGGCAAATGGCATTGAGCCTAAAATTAGTAATGATTTTGGTCGCTTCATTCTAGGAGCTATGCTTATTTCTTCTGTTATAGGCATAGCAATTGATTATCCTATAAAAAATGCATATGCGGCTGATAACAATTGGTATGTTGGGGAGGGAGCAAAACAAAACACGTATGTAAAATACAATATACGTGAGCTCGATACTAACAATGGTCGACCTTTTGAAATGACAATCTATTTCAAAGAAAAGGATGATAAAGGAAATTGGATTGCTCCTGTATTCGTAGTCGATGAAGGAAGAGTTATTTCTGGCACCTTTATATTAAGTGCTCTAGATTTAACAGCTTTGGGAACCTCTGATATCCCGACCGAAATGCGTCAATATAGAAGTGCATATTCTAATTCCTTAAAATGGCTGTCAGCATATGTTCCTCAGCCAGGTCAGTCATTGAGTTCAGCGTCATGGGGCAAGATTGGATCGATAGGAGGTTCAGAGATTAAACCATCTGGTACCGCCAAGATAACTATACCAGCCTTTCCTCAACCAATTGATACCACGATAATCAGATATCATAAATCTGTTGATAGCGATCAATGGATTCTCAATGAATTTCCTTATCCTGTAAAAGCAAAAACCTTTGTTGATGTAACTACAGGAAGTCCTCGCGTCCAATTTGAATTCGAGCTATTAGCAACAGGTCAAGGTGAACCTCCAAAGCCTCAAGGAGAAGCTCTTGCCGTCAAGCCACCCTTGCTTGAACGTACGCCTCGCGGAACGTACTTTGTTCGTTTGGGTTGGGAACCAGAAACAATACAAGCTGGAAACGAAACCAGATTTCTCGTTGAAGTTATGGACGATACACAATTTCCACTTGACAGAGTTAGTTACGATTTCAAGGTATTAAATTCAAACAGCACCGCCGTTTTAGATCTTAAGAATCAGTTTGCCGAGGATGGCACGGCTGTTCATCCAGTCAAATTTAACGAAACTGGTCCGGCTAAAGTTCAAGTTGTTGTAAAAGGTACTCAAGGTGTCAATGCAGGCGAATTTGTAGAGAACTCAGAATTTAATATTGGCGTGGTGCCATAATTTCCAATGAGTACGATGAGATTATTGGCAAACAATAATAATAATAATAGGCACATTGGTAGTCATTATAATAGCACGTCTAACGAGGCCCTCCTTCTTATATAG
Organism: Nitrososphaeraceae archaeon; assembly: GCA_029240435.1. Lineage (GTDB taxonomy): Archaea > Thermoproteota > Nitrososphaeria > Nitrososphaerales > Nitrososphaeraceae > JAJNBK01. The sequence goes on from JAREAI010000009.1 coordinate 8,866, forward strand.
CGGAAAGCAGAAATATCTAATCATTCTTTTATTTTTTCTTTACGCTTAAATAATCCATAATTATCAGTCAAAATGAGTGTCTCCTAGACAAACAGTTTTTTTAATAGCAGGAATTTTCTCTATAATTGGCATAGCAGTGAGTGTTATTATCATTGCGATTGGCGGTGGATTTTCAGGACCGAGCGCTTCTATTACTGATCCGCCAACAGATGCTGATCTATGGAGAATTGGTCAGAAGATTAATGATGGAACGGAGCTAAATTACTCTTTGACAATATTTAGCTCAGTTAGTTCACTTATTGGTGCGGAGGTATCTATCAATTTTTCTGAAGGTAAAAGTGATTATTGGAAAACAAATTTCCATGTAATCAATGACACAATAGCCGAGGATATGACGATTTTGCTTTCAAAACAGCAGTTGATTCCAAAAAATAGCGTAGAAGAAAAATTTAAGCAGTATTTTAGACTTATAGAGAACTCGATTTTGTCTATAAGGGATATCGCAAGAGAACCAAAATATTTGGTCATAGGTGCCCCTTGGGATACCATTTTCGTAGGCGCGTCGTCGGTACCTGTCAAAGTCATACAAAAAGAAAACATTAAGACAAGCGTTGGAAATTTCGATTCCTTTATTATTGGATATAAAATAGGTTCTAAAACAAGTAAAATTTGGTTAACTCACGAAGTGCCTTTGCCCGTGAAGGCAGAAGTTTACAACTCTGAAGGCGATCTTTGGTATACATATAGACTGATTGGCATGAAATTATAACATTAAATCCTGCAACTTGTATTATGCTTGTATTATGCTGCAATCATAAAAGAAAAGAAAAGAAAGTCTAGTCTAATGAAGATAAACATTCTTCATTAACCAGTCGCCATAAGATTTTACACGTTCATCTATCTTACACCAGAAGTGACAAGAGCCAGGGAGTACTTCTATCCTGCCTTTTTCAAATATTATCTTGACTCCTTCCTTACCTTCATACATATAGGCATCCTGAGCTTGGATATTGTTACCCATTATTTCTATCGCTTTTAACTTGATACTTTGGCGAGGGATAGGAAATTTTTTACGAAATTTATCTATTACTATTCCTATATTTTCCTCTCCATAAGATTCTATATGAGAAATTTTTTTTGTATCAGGAAAATGTAATTGCAAATTTAGATTATATCTTGATCCTGTAAAAAGAGAGATCTCACTGATTTTTTGATATGCCCTATTGGGATTTTTATTTAAAATCACTTGTAAAAGATTTTTATTACGTTCAATGTTTTCTCTTAATTCATCAATTAACGTGGAAAGCAGAACCATTTTCTTGTTCTAATTATTATTTTATTATTGAATTATATATTTACTAGCCTAAATTCATCTTTTTATTCGGGTTGCTAGAAATGCATTTTATGTTTGCTTCAGACACGGATTCTGATAGAGCTAGTAGCATAGAAGATTATCAGAACACATGTACGGAATTTATAAATGATATTAGTAGGGATTACAAGGATTGGGTAGACAGATATCAATTATCTCAAGAAGAGAGTAAGACAAGAAAAGCAGCTATAGACAATATTGTTAGAACTACAAATGAATGGATTATCAAATATGGTAATACTATCAAGAAAGTTGATATAATTATGAATGATGGTGTCAGCAAAATGGCAGAGAATACTGCAGGTTATCCTTTCGATTTTGAAGTATATGTTAACAATATGATACGCTATACATGGCATCCTATTGGCAGAATTAAGGTAAATATCAAAGCAGTTCCTAGAGAGGGAAAACTCATTCGATTAGGTCATTACCAAAAAGATCAGTTGTTATTAATCAATTCTAGTTCTACTTTGAATTATTCAATCAGTCAAGAGAGTTTGAAGTGTGCTGACTTCCTTAATGATTATATTATCATTGACGCCAGTGAATGCAAAAAATATGATCTTGTTTCTATAACCATAGTTACTGAAGAGACTGAAGCAGACTATACAACTGAAAGCAGAGGTAATTCAACTCTAATTTTATTAACATAAAAGGAAGCTCTCCTTTAATATTAATTACAATATATGATTATTTGCACCTGCGATTTGAGATAATTTAAGACTACCAGATGTCACAGAACTGTGTATTGCACTCTTGTAGAAACTGCCTTTTGTAACATTCTATAAAGCAAAGTGATTGTTCAAATAGATATATAGAGCAATGGCGCATTGTTTGAGTTGATATGTAATTGTATTAATTGATGAAAGTGAAAGCACTAAATCTCATTAGAAGAACTATACAATTTTTTTCTCTGCATTCTTTATTAATATCTTTAATACTTCTTTGGATTTTAATGCACTCTTTCTTGTGCCGTCTTCTAATACTGCAATATTTGTCAATTTTTTTTCTATAATATTAGATAGAGCATCTTTAAAGTTTACCTTGCCTTTGCCAAGAGTTCTATGATCATCTAATAGTCCATTTGTATCAACTGCATGAAAGTGAATCAACTCTGATATTTCTGATAGTTCAGAGTTTTTTCCCGTTCTAATCAAGTGATGGGCAGTGTCAATGCCTCTAACTACGTTAATTAAATTTCCCCTGCCATAGGAGATAGCATTATAATCTATCGCATCAGAAAAATGCTCTTCAAAAACAATTTCTATTGGTTTGCCACTTACTTTTTTATCTGCAGCGTATTTTGATATTTCAAAAAGTGAACTCATAAAATTTTCTTTTAAACTTTCTTGCCGTATCTGTCTATATGACTTCAAAAGAGGAGCAAGAAATCCGTAAATTTTTACGGCGTTACCTCCAACATAATATCCTATACTATTTGCATGTTCAGATCTTAATCTAAAGAAAGATGGCAAATCAGAAAAACTATGTAACACCAATCTGGAAATGCCTGCAGATTCTAGATAATCTATTGTTTTAAATGTATATTCAACTGCATGCCTCCTCTCATTTTTATTTTCAGAATCAATGCTTGGTCTATGAAGCGTTTTGTGTATAGAATTACTCATATGCTTATCTGTACTATAATCTTTGATTAATCTAAGGCAGTTTGGCTTTCTTCTCACCAGACAATGTAAATGATCTTCATTGAGCTCAATACCTGCAAAGCCATCTTCGTGTGCTAATTCAATAGCCTGAGATGCATTATTTGCGATATATGGTGCTACTGATGTAACTATTTTAATTTCCATGTTAATTACACACCGTTAAAATAAATTTGAAATTATCAAGTAATTTTGTTCTCTACTATATTTAAAAGAACATTATTTGATATAAACAATTGCACTTCAAGATAAAGTGGTCTTGAAGAATAATTTTAATATCTATCGATATCCTTTTTGATCATGTTAATAAAAAGTATATTTCTAGGCACAATTATCATATCAATTCTTTTCTGAATGCGAGGTAATCATAACTAACGATATAACTTATATCAATTACTCTTTTTTATCATATAAAGATTATTATATATATTTACTCGTTTATTTTTTATCTTTTATTTTTTTTCCTTCGCTCCGTAAATACAGGCCTGCGTCAATCATAGTAGTCACTACAACTTTGTCATCTTTCAATAAAAGATCATCTGCAAACCTTGTTTTACCGATACCTATCGCCTCTCTTTTCGGGTTTAAAATAATCACAATTTCATTCTCATCTATCATCTTCGAAGTCGATATAATTGACCTACTGTAAATATTTTTTCCATAAAGAACAGATTTTTCCGCTATTCCATTGACAATGACATATGGAAAATGTTTCGATATTTTGGAAACAAGGTCCGCTCCTTCTAATGAGAGTGTAAATTGTTTTTTTAATTGACCAATCATTAATCCAGCATACGATGGTTGCTCCAACAAGGCTATTTTTTCTATCTCATTTGACAAAAAGTAAACTTCACGAATATTGCAATTTTTTATTTCGTTTATTAGGATAGATTTATCTTTAAAAAAATCAAATACTCCCCATTTGTCAAATGCTCTTTTCATTGTTGTTAACTCTTGTCTTGTCAGTAATCTGTACATTTGATCTAATTCGGAAGACGCAATTTTGCAATGTAGAATCCTAAAGTATCATGGATATGTGGATAAAATCGTCTCGTCTTCTTCAATGCAGGATTAAAATGAAGTACTCCAAAATTCGTCAAACCCTCACTTCCATAACTTATCGGCTCTATTTCAACATTATTCAGCTTCTCTAAAATAAGATTTACAATAATTTCATTTTCTTCTGGAGCAAAAGAACAAGTTGAATATACTAGTAATCCACCTGGTTTGACTACTCTAATAGCCGTTTCTATCAACGATGACTGACGAGCTGCACAAAATTCTATATCTTCTGGTTTATGGTTTGTTTTTCGCGCTTTATCCTTTGCAATAATACCTTCGCAACTGCATGGCGCATCCAGTATCACACGGTCAAACCGCATGTTTAGATCCATTGCTTTGTTACCGTCCATCTTAAAGATGCAAGTATTCATTACACCACAACGTCTGAGATTAAATAGTAAGGCTCTTATTCTCCTAGCATTGGTTTCCAATGCAACAATAATGCCTGTATTTTTCATTTTCTGCGATATGTAAGTTGTCTTTCCACCTGGAGCAGAAGCCATATCTAAAACAGTTTGGTTTTCTCTTACATCCAAGGCATCTACTGCTAGACAGGAGCTGAGATCCTGTATATAATAATAACCAAGTAAATATTCTGTGGTTGCCCCTGTTCTAAAAGTTTCTTTTTTGACAGCTAAAACATCATCTAGTATTGTATCTTCTAATTCAAAGCCTTTAGAGACAAGTCTTTCCTTTAGATCCTTAGTTTTAATCTTCAGCGTATTAGCCCTAATATACAACGTGGGCTTCATCTCCATCTTCTCTATAAGACTCTTCACATCAGGCACGAATTGAAGAAATCTGCTTATTAACCATTCATGATAACCGTACTGGCTGGCAAAGCTAGACGATATTGACGAATTTGGAAATACAAATGTTTTCAAATAATATACCTATTTTTCTATGCCAAAATATTATTGTTATTTTTTGGAGACATTCATAGGATTTAAGTAAGACATCTATAATAGAAATGACTGTTAAATATTTTCATTATGTGTACGGCATCTGCAAATAATAAGAGCTTTTTATATATTATATAAGTATGCCAATGGCATGGCGCAATTTAATTGTTTTACGCGTGATTGTGAACAGTTGTTCTGATTCACCACTTTCATTAACCATATGATAAGTGCCTCGAAGAGTTTATTAAAGCAAAAATAAGACCATGACAATGCCCTATACTATTTGATGGGGTTAATAATGCGACGGTCGTCCAGTTTGGTCTAGGACATCAGATTGCCAATCTGGTAACCCGGGTTCAAATCCCGGCCGTCGCAGTTCTCCTGTTCTATGAGCCTGAAGATTTACCATATATAGTTGGAATTATATTTTCAGATTTGAGTATGATTAAAGATTACTCCCCTTGGCCACCGCAAGCACAATAACCCAACTCATCTATCCTTTTTTCGCAGATAGGGCATCTGTCACCATATTCGACCTCCCACGCATGCTTACCATACATTTGAAAATGGATATCAATTTCAGTTGGTATTATATTATTGTCAATATTGCCCTCGTTTTTATTATTACTATAGTTATGGTCTTCAATAGAAGCATTTTCACAATTTGTATTCATAACATTCGTTATGCTACAATGCTCTACCTTCTTATTTTTGCTCTTTCTGCCATTTCTATTATCCATCATAGACAACATAAAGATTACGCTATATTTATTAGATATAGCGGCTTTCATCTGTGTATCTTCTTGTGTTTTTCGCATTTGCTTTAATTATTCTTAGTGCATTTTCTGCTGCCTCCTTTTTAGGAAGCTGAATCATGAAGATATTTGAAGTATTCTGAGGATAAGAAGCGTTTGAAGCGATGCCAATTATTCCTGTTCTCGTTAGAGATTCAAAGAATTCTAATGTATCATTTGCATATAGAAGATAATTCTCCTCAATACCCATATTAAGAAAATTCAGTTTAACATCCACAAAAACATCTTGACCGTCATGGAATACATTTAGTATTGTATCGACTGCTAATTTTTTTCCATAAATGGAGGACATAATTTCTTGGAACTTATTTGGATTTATAAGGATACAAGGTATCTTCTGTCCGTTAAAATTTATTAGAGTTATCCCTTCTCTATGCAAATTCTTTAAAAAATCTTCAAGGGTCTCAAATCTTCTATTTTTTGCCATACTAAATAAATAAATAAATAAATATTGCAATAATCCCACAGAGTTATTATTGATTCTCTCTGAGTGTTTCAAGAAAGTAATTTTTTAGATCTATATTACTTTGCATTTTCTTATAAAGATATTCATGAGTCTCGCACAAGTAAAATGGCATTTGGTTTACTGATTCTATAATATTGTAGTTGCTCCTTTCTTTTACAAGTTCCAGCTGGACTACAAAGTCTGCATCTTCACCACATATGTTGCATCGAAATACATCATAATTGGGATTTTCAAAATTTTCGTCACTTTTATCGTTTGTTCCTTCCTTGTCCACAGCGCAACGATCGTAATTCTCTCTTAAATAAGTTTGGAGTCTTAAATTAGTGCGATACTATAATTATATTAATTAACAAAGTTTTATGGATTTTGCTAGCATTAAAGCTCGATTCAAGTCATCATGGAGTATTTCATTATTTTTGTATTTACTGCTAAAGTAAATTAAATCAGTCATTTTGCATCGATCAATATTAACCACTGTCGTTCCGTCACTTCCGCTATTAGTTTTTGCATTAGTTAATATTAGTAATTTATCTGCAAAACCAACAGATTTCACTGTATTAGAAATCTGATCAAAATTCTTTGTATGATCTTTGTTTATCACTACAGCAACGGCCACCTTAGTTCCAGATATATCATTATAAATAACATCAATTCCAGAGGCTCTTCCATTTGTAGCTTCAAATTTAGCTACGCTTCCCATGTCGTGGGCATAGTTTAAGAGGTTTTTTACCGCATCACGAACGTCTGATTCTAGCATTTGAATATCATTAGAACTGCTTCTGATTTTTATAAAATCCGACAGTGGAACACCCATTATACTTCCTCTAATTCTTAGCCCGGGGTGAGTGCTTTTGATTGTATCATCTATGGCTTTTTCGTCAATAATTCGTGCGTTTCTTTTTGAAGCATTTTCTGTTGCGTGATATAATATATTAGTCATTGATCTTACGTTTCTAAAATCAGGGAATTCGTCATAAATTACTTTTATCTTGGCTGACAGGTCATATTCATCTTGTAATTTAAAACATTTTTGAAGATCGTAATGTCTCACATATTCGAGTATGATATCAAGTATCTCTTCTAATGTATTTGAACCTGCTAGATCGATTTTGTAGTTTGCTTTTTCTAACCTATCAAAAATAGAACTATCTTCTTTTCGTATCTCTTCATATGACGAAGGTGTCAAAATTAACATTAATACAGTCGAAGGCAAGTGAGCATTAATGACTGCCTTAACAAAATCTAATGATTTTTTATCAGAGTCAAATTCATCAATTTGAAGAATAGTCAATTTCTTTAAAAATTTTAGATTTAGATTAGCCATTGCTGATATGCTGGTAATAATATCTTCCATGTTTCTAATTTTATAAGCATCATCTCTAAATTTTTCTCTCATTATTAATTTCATAACATATACCTCAGCTGCCGAGAATTCTCCTATTAACGCCTGATTCATTACAGAATAGTCTGGAACCATTGTCCCATCCAAAATCTGTTTTGCCTTATTAGAGATACTTTTCCTCGTGATAAAATCAACGAGCCCATTATTGAAAAACTTCTTTGCTCGCTTATTATTCTGTTCTGCCTTGTCTTTAAGATAGTAAACAATCGCTTTTCTTAGGCTGTCGATATATTCTTTATCAAGACCTCTTAGCATTGCTCGATAAAGACTATATATGTCTCGTGGAAAAACTTGAGATAGGTCAACGTATGATATAACAGCATTATTGCATATCTTCTGCAATCCTCTAATGTGCAAAGCCAAGTGTGTTTTTCCGGATCCAACATCTTGGATCAGAGTAATTAAACGAAAATCCTTGTCGGTTGCAATACCAGTAACTTTAGAACTCAAATCATCAATACATGATAGCACAGCAATCTTTGCTTCCTTATGCCTTCTCCCTCCTAATACCTGGGCATCGATTAGGGTCGGTGTCGGACTACTAGGATATGGATTTTGTGCCAAACCATAAGGATACACTATATACACCTCACAAATCCATGAAGCAGACCCCTAACAGTCAGTCCCTCATAACCACCTGTAGATAATTCGTATTTATCATGGTACAAATTTGTTAATTGCTCAACAAAACTGTAGAAAAGTTCATTTGATATGTTATGTTTTTTGCAGAACTCATTTCTGACTTTTGATAGTTCTACCCAGCCAATTGAACTTGAGTGATTTCCAATAGCCAGATCAAATTCGTTTTTGAATGTGTCTAATTGTATCGTTGGTTCGTTATTAATACGTGCTTGCGAAATACTATCCAGATTTTTTGTAGCAGTCAATTTCTCAGAATTCTTAAAATTATTGTCAAGCGTTTCCAAGGTTTTCGCTAGACCATCAGATGTTCTATTAACAGACAGCTCTAGATGCTTAACTGCCTCATACATAAATCGGAATTTTGGATCTGTATTTAACAGATTTTGAATATAATAATCTTTATGCCAACAGTAATATGCTGTACCTTTCTTATCGACAGAGATATCACCGGATGTCACGAGGCGTTCTATCAGAACATCAATTTCCATATCTTGGAATTCTTTACGCAGGTCTATTTTTTTTATCCCAGTTGTCCCCATAGAAGATATACGCTCGACAATTATTTGCTCAGGTGACATGGGATAAAAATTCAAAATCATTATATAAATCTAAACGTAATACCTTTCCACATGTTTTGTAAAAGTAGTTGAACCTCCGAAAGAATGATTAAGTGTATAATCTACATTGATATGGGATGATGATTACTCTTTCTGAAATATGATGAAAGTACTAGGGTAACTGACCAAATCGTTTCTATGCATATGTATATAGGATACTTTTAAAAGTACAGAAAAGAAGAAAAACAACAACAACGGTATTCATGTAATTATTAAATACCTTCACCAACTACGATTCTTGGTCGGAGTGCTATACGAGTCTGAATTTTTCAAATAATACGGGATTGTTAAGTGTTTTCATATTCTTTGAATTTTTCTCTTCCTCGCTTCATGAGAGCAAAAATAAAAAGAATAATTGCAATCCAGATTGCACCTAGAACTATGTTAGTGAAACTAACGTAAAGATAAGGAGTCGCTTCTATTAAGTTGTATTCTATTATTTTAATAGAATTATGTAGATCTGCCAATCCAGTATTATAGGCAGCGCTATGTACCTCCAATGATGAAATGGAATTGGCGCGTGAAAGCATTGCATCAAGCTCGTTTTGAATCAAGCCGAAATCTGTTCGTGAATTTGGAAATGCCCATACTGGATTTCCGTCATTTGGAAGCAAATTTTTTACTGGCTTGATGTAATCTGCCACCGCTTCTGGTGATTGAGCAGCTTCTGCTCTTGATAAATAGCCTACAGCTTTGTCTAACGGATAAATTGTGCTCTCATATCCATAATAGGCTACTGCTGCGCCAAAAGCTAAAATACTCAAAATACCAAACAACATGAGTTTATAATATCTAGGTTTCATACTTTTTTTGACAATTGATTTACGGTTTGTCGTTATTTTTATTGTTTTTATGTATACTTTAGTTTTTAATCTTTCAGCTAATTCTAAACTTGTCTTTTCAACAATTTCTGACGACTGATTTGGTAGAAATTGATCTTGCTGCGAGACACTTTGTAATCTACTATTTGATTTATTATAATTAAATGAAGAATGAGATATGCTCAAATAAGCCATATAAATGAAACCAATTGTTTGAAGTAACAAAATAGGTACAAATATTGGATTTCCTGAGAATATGGAAATAAAGATTGCCAGAATACCATATAGCCCAAAAAATATCTCCAGTAAAGTAGTTTTGGTAAAAGGTAGAACATATGATTTATTTTTCCAGTTGTCGCCTTTTTTGATAACACCAAATTTAGGAGTACGTAAGAATTCATTCTTTCCTATCAACAATGCTTCAAATATTGCTACTGTATTGTTAACAGATATTCCTGTTGCAAAAAAAATTAAATAAAAATATTGTCTAGCTTTTACTTTCCATTTATCTCCCCAGATTTTCCTTATCACATATAGATAGGTAGCAGGGCCCATCATGATATAGATTAGAATAACGGTGATAGGAGACCAACTTACAGCATATAACTTATAATCTAGTGCAAGCAACATTGGAAAAATAATAAATTGAGTTAGAAATAATGGATGAACAATGTGTCTAGTGAGTTGAATGAATGCCTGAATCTTGGTATCTATAGGTATCTTTCTGTCTAATGTAACATCTATTAGTAATTTCATAGCAACCTGCATAGAACCCTTTGCCCATCTAAACTGCTGTCGCTTCGCTGCATTTATCTGCACTGGAAGCTCTGCATCGACAATGATGTCTTCAAGAAAAAGACACTTCCAACCTTTAAGCTGGGCTCTATAACTTAGGTCAAGATCTTCTACAATGGTGCTTGTATGCCAACCTCCAGCATCATTAATACAAGAAGCCCTCCACATTCCCGCAGTTCCATTAAAGTTCATGAATAAATGAGTCAAACTTTTTGCTTTTTGTTCAATCAGGAAGTGTAGGTCAAGGGAAATTGCTTGTGCTTCAGTAAGTGAAGAATAATTTTCGTTAATGTGTCCCCATCTGCATTGCACTAGCCCTACTCTAGGATCTGAAAAGTGACCTATTGATTTTTTCAGAAACCAGTTAGGAGGAATGAAATCTGCATCGAAAATAGCAATAAATTCTCCTTTCGCAATCTTCATACCGGCTTTCAATGCACCTGCTTTGTAGCCTGATCTCTTGTTTCTATGCAAATAGATTATGTCAAAGCCTTTGAATGTATAATAATCTACTATTAACCTGATCATTTGAGATGTACTATCATCAGAATCATCCAGTATCTGAATTTGCAACTTTTCTTTTGGATAATCGATTTTACATACAGCATCAATTAAGCGTACAGCTACGTACTTCTCATTATATATAGGAAGTTGAATAGTTATCACAGGTAAAGAATTGTCGTTTATAGGATTCAGTTTCTTATTCATTGCTTTTTGATGTCTTTTATTGTGTTGGGACTGGTAAGAGAGATAGAAAAAGTTAAGCGTATAAAGAGTCACTAACCAAGCGATGATAATGAATGTAGCGTAAAGAAATGCACCTAGTCCACTCATCCTATTCTGTCCTTTGTGCGAATGTTAGTATCGTAAGTATTTATAGTCACCGTAACCATGTGCGTATGTCAGCCACATATATACATATATATAGATATATAGATATTTATATTATAAATTATAGCAATAATTTTATATTATTATTATTATTAAAGGAATATGTTTAGTTTAGTTCCTAAATATATAGAGTAAAAAATACAAAAAAAGTATTTTATTATTATTATTATTGACCTTTTTGGAATATT
>JAREAI010000134.1:0-8009 GCA_029240435.1 Nitrososphaeraceae archaeon
ATGTGGAGCAAACCTCTCATCCCCTGTAATGGATACCGCCTACTATATAGATGAAATCCATTACAAAATAGGAAATAGGCTTTATATTGAAAATGCTGACTAATGATAAAAACCAATCCTAATAAATTTTACCAAAACAACAAGAATTGAAGAGAATTTGCATGTATAGAATAGTTAGAGAATTTGAGGAGTAGGTAATCATTTAGCCAGTATACTGAAAAAGTATTAAGACAAATAGAATAACACAGAAGTAAAATTACGAGAATTACCTCTTAAAAGTATATTCAAAGAAGCAGTAAATCTATGCAAGACCACATTAGATCATACAGAAGAAAATATAAAATGAAAAAGGAAAACAGTATTAATGAAATTCTTTAAGAATAGACGCCTAATGAAGCACTATTGTCATGTAATATATAACAATGAAAATTTCTATTGAATTTATTATAGTAATAGTAAAAGGCTAGTATATCTATATCAGAACTGATAGAGTAAACAGTAAGAAATTGATAGATACTCAATTTACTGAAAAGACACAGTTAATAATAATAGCTGACTTTTGTTTAAATCTCCATGATAGAGACTACTGATTTAGCAAAGTTCAAAAATAGGACAGAAAAGTCAATAAGGCATTTAGCATTTGTTGAAGCTAAGAAAGATCACGGTCAAGAGCTAATGAATATTCTTTTTAATACCATTGTAGAACCAACACGTAGAGAAGAAGGAAATATAGCTTTTGTACCACATTTTTCAGTAGATAATCCTGATGAAATACTGTTTGATGAGATTTGGATTAATAAGGAAAGTATAAATAATCATTTTAAACAACCGCATATGAAGGATCTTTTTCCAAAAATAGAACATCTGCTAGCCAAGCCAGTTGCATTGAAAGCTTATCGTGAGGTAAAGGTTTCTGATATCTAATGGCTATATATAGAGATATTTATCCTATCAGAGAGTAATCACTCACACATACACCCACACACTTTTTATTCACACTAAAGAGTTGAAAAATACAAGGCAATTAAGATTTGTTAAAGCATTCTAAACAATAGAGACACACACAGTATATCGATACTTTGAACTTATCTCTAGAGTAATACAGTTGTATTTACTATTAGCGCAATCCATTTTTGTCTGGGTAGTCTATATTATTTGAGTCAACAGTGATAGCATTTCTTCAAGTGCCGCCACCATCTTATCTAAATATAAAGTAGGCTATAGATTATCATAGGGAGATAATAATGAGCATTAATGATGAAGCAACAAACAGAAATAAAGGCAAGCATTTTTCAGTTGATAATAGTGACCACCAAGATTCAAAAGAAGAAGAATCAGCAAAAACTACTACTACTATAGATATAACAAAGGCCGGCAATACATCAAAAGATATACTTGACATAACTGACACTCCTGATGTAGCTACTTGGAATAAAGGAACACAAATCAAAGGTAATGCTGCGGATATAATAAAAAGATCACAAGAAAGTGGAGCAGAAATAACTCAAGGAAAAATGACGCGAACTAATGCTACCACTATTGGATTAAAAGAGAAAGGATCTGAGGATTTGATTATAGATTCAGCTAATAAAAGAGATGTAGCTAAAGTAGTTAACTCTGGAACATCACTAACAGATAAGGAAGAAGAGTCATTCTCTATACCAGATAATAATTTTCCAGACATATCAAAAAAATCGCAAAAAGCCAAATAAAATAGCGATGGTAATAATAGGTGTGAACAAGAAAGGATTTAAAGTCTAAATCGTGAATTAGAAGTTGAGGAAGAAGAAGAAATACAATCTGAATATAAATTTAGAAGAGAGAATAATTGACAACTCTGTGTGTATTTTTGTATTGGAATCAATCCCATTATCTACATTTCTTTCTTCTTAAATACCAACAAGAGAAAAGCGTGGACTTGACATAATATTTTCTGCAAGCATATGATATATGATTTAGTTACATTTTGAAAATGATTCTGTTGGAAGAGAGGGGATTATTTTCATAAAGGATTTTGTTGAGGTTGCTATTGAAACATTAATTAGCACAACATTCTTCTTTGTTTTCACACTTGCAATTATAAGGTTCTTGTAAACATGATGGGCATATGATAATACCACAACCTACACATCTGTTATTAGATCTATTGCATCCCCAATGCTTACAATTCTTCATAATGAATCTTTCAACATCATATATTTATAAACATCCTTATTACATTCGATAAGATGTACATGGCTTTGGAATTATATTTGTATATGTCCCAACTATATTTTGCTTTTAACTCTGATTCAGTTACATTCTAGCCATATTAATAAGCAAGTGTTAATGACTTACTTCCACTGCTCATTATTATTACTTTTAAGCACACGCTTGTTGAGTTGGATATTATTTATTGTTATTGGCTTTCTATTAAAATTATCTTTAAGAAACGCCTAATTATAGGGAGGTTGTTAATATAATATTGGGGAATTCAATATGCTAGTAAAAATCAACAACATCACTAGGAATGTAGTCAAAGTCACCCAACTTGATATTGACGATTATGGTTCTATAATACCATTAAAGGAGTTAGAGCTTAAACTGCCATCTAATGATAATTCGATTATTCAAACATTGAAGAGTTCTTCTTATGCAGCTATTTTTACTGAAGGCCATAATAATAATGATGATAATAGTAATACCATAATTTTAGCCAGCAGCATTACAAATGATGAACTTAACGAAGAGAAAATAAGGACCATAAATACAGTAAACAAGAAATAATTGATATTTACTAACAATATCGATTTGATCCATATTTACCATTCTATTAAAATATAAGAATAATAGATTCATTTGCTTTAACAGTTACAAAAATAAATGTATTACCATCGCAAATGTCTAAGATCATTTAGGAAAATTATTGGACCCTTTGATAAAAAGTCAATATGTCAAATAATATTCAAATGTCTAAATCACTCTATATTCTCTTTATTTATATTTGGAAAGTTTATCATTAATTGATCATTCTCTTCTGCTGCTGCATTAGGCAAATATCATAGAATTTATTGATCTTATCTATAGTATCGATTTGTCTATTTTATTACTCTTCTCGATCTACGATAATTTGATTATTTCTACATTCTATGTACCCTTTTGGAAATTTGAATGTACTTTTTCATATCTATTTCCATTTGTTCCTAGTAACAGTCAGCATTTTTAGCAAGGTATTTTTGGGAGGTTTATCGAACCATTGTGCATAAGAGCTGCTTTTTTCATTTACTTTTTCATTTAAAGACATAAATTTACAATCAAAGGTAATAAAATTGGCCCTTAATTCTTGATGACATTTTTTGTCACTATCGTTACTTTTAATGTTGTTGCTACTATTTGTCAGCATTAGCCTTTCAATCCCAATTATATTTCTTACCTCTGCTATTATTCCGATAGAGTCAAGATATTTCTGGAGTGTTGATACATAGTTTAATCCTCTCCCAACATTTACGAAAGGAAGCATCCAATGCTTGTCAAAAGATGTTTCATTAACCATCAATAATTTATCTCTGTGGTGAATAACTGCAACAGCTGCCTTTAAGGTAAACGAACCTTTTGATATTTTTTTAAATTCGGCTAAGTGGCCATTACTAATTTTAATGCTTTTTCTTCCTATAGCTATTTTCGCACTTGCGATCTTTCTATAGTTACCTCGAGTATATATTAAAGGATATTTTTTATCATCAAATTTTGCACCTATTATTTCTCCAACGACCATTATATGATCTGCAATCTTTTGAATGGTTATAGCTTTACATTCTGCATTCAATGTACAATTGTTAATCATTAGAACATTGATCTGTTTTGCAGGATATGTTTCAAAAGTATTCGGAATGTTTAGCTTTTGAATTTCTGTTCCAGAATATCCACCCGCTATATTAACAAGATGGGATTGCTCGTCTGAAGCCATATTTACCCCAAATACCTTTGTTTCTTCAATATTCCAGTAGGTAGGAGAATCATGGATAAAGATTGCAATCAGCATGGGATCATATGCAATCTGTAAAGTCCATTCAACTGCCATCACATTATTACCGTATTTCGAACTATTGGTAGTAATCAAACCTACTCCAGTAGCAAAGTATCTATGTACATTTTCCATTATGTCAATTGTTGGAGGAATTGTATTATTACTATGAGTCAAGTATTATCCTCTAGAAAATTATTTCTTAATAAATTATTCTTTATAGAACTGCCTTTGGTGACATAAATGCTAGATGATAGTATCATCTCTACTAGCTAAGTTTAGAATGAGCATCTATTCAATAAGTATCTATTGCTACTCTCTGATCAGAAGATCGCATAATAACGAACTATGTTCCAGAGGTGTAGAAGGAGTAAACGTCTGATATAGTTGTGGTGATGAACGAGTTTTTATATATATGTATATATAAATATCTGATTACATGTTATATCTGTAATGCTTCTAATTGTTATATAGAGAATTAAGAAAATCTGGTATTATTATTACTGTTGTTATGTTCTTCTGCAACCTCTGAAGCCTCATTTATTATGTGACCTATATCATCATTTTCCGATAATTCAGCAATATTCATGCCTATAATATCTATTTCATTATTCTGATTTGAATCAGACAATATACTGGCAGTAAGCATTTGCATATAGTTTAGTTCTGTATCTGTACTAGGTACTGATATTTCAAAATCTGATTTTAATCCTTTTACTGGGCTCATTGCTGGTTCTAGTGTTTTCATTATTTCGCTTAAAACATGAATTGTAGAAATTCTCATTGACACTTGTTCCAATGCAATTCTTGCTTGATTTAGTGTTCGTTGGTTTTTGCGTAGTTGAGCTAACTCAACTGACAAAATTTTTGTATGGGCGATATCGTGGCTTTTCATTGCATCAACTACCTTATTGAAGAGAGTTTCTTCTCTTCCTTTCATTTTTGAAATTTTAACATCTAGTTTTGAAATTTGTAATTGAGTATCATTCATTACACTTTCAATTCTTGGCTTTACATGAGAATTTGGAATTAGATCTTCTATTAATTTCTTGTTTGTATCATCTATATGGTTCTTCTTATTTTTATTCCAATTTGTAAAAAAGCCAGTCATGAAAGTCTACAGATCTAAGAGGATTTGTTAATTAATTGCAAAGGTATAACTAGATAAGCTAGAGAGTTAATTACTTCTAAATCAAGTAAATCAAGTATTTGATATTTCTTATTTAAGAGAAGCCTATGTATGTATCTCATCTAAAATCTCTCTTTTCTTATTCTATGTCTTCAGGCCTAAATCACAGATATATCTGTTATCTCCTTTAGTATATTGATTGAAGTATTCGTTACTAAACAAAATTTTGGATTAAATACATGAGTAAATTTAGAATGATGTATAATATAACACTAGTTCTTACACAATTTGAAAACTTATGCATTTAAAATCATGAATAGGAGAGGACAAAGTAAAATCTAAGCCAAATTTGTTCCTTATGGAAGATTTTGTGCTCTTAGAGCAGGCGAATTTAATCATAGTCATTTTGTCGGGGAAATTCCCAAATAACGGTTCTACTTCTCTATGTACTGTGGAAAACAAACTCTGTGCTTATTGTGGCAAAATGTTTTCAGGCGAAGGTTGGCCTCATGTAGAAGGCGACTCTAATAGAGGTGTTTTAAAGATAGAACAATTTTGTTCTGAGGAACATAAGTACAATTTTCTAAGTTCTGAATTATGAGTCAAATGTGTTCCTTTTCCAGATGTCTGCCACACCTAAGAATTAAGAAGTGAGAGAATTTGCAAAAATGCTTTGCTTTACGTTACAATTATTTGTTGCACATCTTCTATATTTTATGAATAAATAAGAGTAAGCTTTGTGAAATGTAACATAAACTATAGGTAATTTAATAATAATTAAATCCTCGAAATAAGGCTGAATTTTTCTTTTTGTATAGGATAGATAATTTAACTTTGTATTAGCATAATTTTTTGGTTAATATGAGGTTTACTTTTTGCATTCTTTTTTCTTTTCACTGCTTTAAATAATAAGTCTAAACAATATCATTTGGATAGCATAAAGATCTTTTCAAAATTAAAAATATTTTTTAAAAGCATTGTTTTTTTTTATATTCTCAATCCTTTTTTTCTAACTTTTTAGTCTCTGGATGAAATGAGAATAATGATGGCATCAAATACAATATGAGACTCTTTTCTTACAGTTAGTATAATTACCATGAGAATAAG
The DNA here is from genome assembly GCA_029240435.1 of Nitrososphaeraceae archaeon. Taxonomy (GTDB): domain Archaea; phylum Thermoproteota; class Nitrososphaeria; order Nitrososphaerales; family Nitrososphaeraceae; genus JAJNBK01. The sequence continues at coordinate 6,240 of JAREAI010000134.1, forward strand.
AAATGTAGGAAGTAAGAGATTCATACATTTAACAAAAGTTCTCTAGAAGAAAGAATAAAATATAAATCACTTTGCAGAAGATCAGATAGATTAGATGTATTCCGTTAATAAATTATATCTTTAATGTTACTTATGTGAATATATATTACAGCTACTTACAGTAGTGTAAAACTAATTATTGATTTCTTTTTCTAGAAAGAGATTTAGTAATAGACTTATACTTTTAAAAGTGTGTACGGGTGTTTGTATGGTGTTTATTATAAATGGTAAGATTACTTCAAGCAATAGTCAATAAACATATCTCTACAGTCCAAAAATGCCGGAAACTATTATCTAAAGATGGAATAACAACGCAGGAACTAGTTATCGATAGGCTAGACGGATTGTTTGAAGCTGTATCTGTAAATATCAAATTACAACGTACCATATTAGCAAATATAGCCCATACTGCAACTATTGCAAAGAATCTAGATCAATATCAGTTTATCATATGCTCTGAAATTCCGTCTATGCATGACAGCAATCCTCTCAAATTGCAATTGCAAAAGTATAGAATAGCCATAATTGCATCATTTGTAAAATTGATTCCTTTATTGAGGACACTAAATTCGGATAAGGATCTACAGAGGTGGAATTCTTTTGCTAATATTTTGCTGACTGAAGCCTCTGAAACCCTTGTCAAGGCTAGAAGCCATCAAAAAGAAGTCAGAAAATCATATAATAATATCAGACTAAAAGAGACATTAGACTTTTTTGGTCTTCCAGAAAAAGAGATTGATCATCAGTTAGAAGCAATGTATTACGCCTCATTCATAAGACTAAATTTATCAAAATATTATAAAATCTCTTTATAGTCTATATCGATAAAATGGACCATCTCATTTACTAATACCACGATCTGATATAACAAACTTTCTTTATCCAAATTACAAAGTTTATAGATCTTTACCATATTAGAGAAATATATACAGCCTTATTTGACTTATAGTAGGAATCAACTTATACTTTATGATATTCGTATTCACTTAATTGAAGATGATTTACAAAATAGCAATCTGAATATTTATAATATTAGGAAAGAGAATCTACTTTTTCTGCCATCTGTATTGATGTTCATATCAAATAGCTTTTGAAAAAATATGATGTAAATAATATTAATGCCATCAAGTTTAACTTCCAGTCCGTAATTTGCTGTTCTAATATGAAATAATGCAAAAGATCTACAAAAACAATGACTTGGAAACCATTGAATTTTCATGAATAGCAGAATCACAATTACAAGTTTCAACGTAGTCTACTTTCATATATCATTTTGGATTTTAAATCTAGTAATATCGTGGAATCCATTTAGGAGTATTTATGGGATGTATAAAATCACATCTCACATTCACGATTACTAAACATATCTATCCGATAATGTTCCTATAAAATATTATATTTTAAGAGGATTAAAATCATCCTGGCTAAACATAAATCATAGAATTTGTGCTGCAAAAATTTGGTCAGATCTGTCTCATATTCCACTGCGCACCTATCACACAGAGTATATTTTTGGATAGTCAATAAATCATGTATTATCATTATATATACCAAGAGTTGGTAATGGAAGCACAATATTTTTCAAATGTTATAGCCGGAAAATTCGGCGTTAATAAAGAGGCTATGTTCTAATACTTTATGGTAATAAACTTAATAATACTTAAGTATAGAAGAGAGAAATATTGACTAGTAATACCTGTCCAAAATGTTCTTCAAATATGGTGCGACATC
>JAREAI010000010.1:0-21863 GCA_029240435.1 Nitrososphaeraceae archaeon
CTCTATTAACATTATAATAAAAAATAGTATTCAGTTCTTATTTTGGTTTTTCGAAGTTTAATCTCAGAATGACATATTTTATAATACATCCTTGTCTTGCTATCTAAGGATTTTGTAATATTTATTCAGGTTTTTTTGTTTAGCATCTAATTAGCAAGATAATAATACTAAATTTTCTCTTGTTCACAGAAATGACAATAGTGAAGAAATAATAGTACAATATCTATGGATAGATAATTAACATTCTTGGCCTCTACTGCATCTACTGTAAAGTAGAGAATTATTCAAAGGCATTGAAGCCCTATTGACTTTTTCCAATTAAATGAACATAACCACGGTCATCAAGAAGTGACGCTTCTTTCGAAGTCTCATTACCATTTGTCAGAAATACCTTGCCATCTCCTTTTTCTACTTTGCCTATCACAAGCAATTTCAATTTTGATTTTCTAGCGATAGTTTTAATCCTATTCAATTTGGATTTTGGTATGGTTGCAACTATTTCATATTCCTCTCCTCCATGAAATATAAGTTCTTTTGCATCTAAATGATTATTTTGGGCAAAATCGACAACTCCTTTAGCCAATGGTATGTTCTCTATTAGAATGTTAACTTTACTCTGACGTGCTAATTCATAAAGAGACGTAGCAAGACCATCACTGGAATCTATAGAAGAAGAAAAGTATTTTGCAAGAGCAATCCCAAATTTTTGTTGAGGTTTTGGTTTAACTACCGATAGGATAGCATTTTTTTTAAATATCCCATGAGATTTTGCATCCTCTGTAAGGATTTTCAATCCGGATGATGAATAGCCAAATTCTCCAGAAACAACGACCAAGTCTCCAGGTTTTGCACCACTTCTTCTTGGAATTCTGGCTGCAGCATTAATATCTGAAAATCCGAGCATATTACAATCTATTATTAATTCATTAGATTCATTAGTATCCCCGCCTACAATCTTGATTCCAAATTCTTTAGATGCTGTTTGAAAGCCTATTATGAGATCTTTAATTTCATTTTTAGAGTATCTTCTTGGAATTCCGATGGAAATTAAGGATAGATATGGCGGTTTAATGCCCTTTGCTGATAAGTCACTAACGCAAGAGACGATGCTTTTTCTAGCAATTTGCCAAGGCTTCATTCCTGTTGGGACATCAGTATTCTCAACAAGCATATCACATTTCAATATAATACTTATAGGACAAAAAATATTGTTCTTACTAGTCTTTGTCTTTGCATCTTTTAGAGAAACTATTGCAACATCGTCTTTTCCAAATTCAGTTATTGTATTATCCGGTTTAAATTTAGATATAAAAAGATCGATAATCTCTTTTTCATTTAATTTGGTCATATGTAAATTGAACTTTTTCTCTTGTCTTCTTGTACAAAGATTGTATATTTGCCTTTTTGGATTCTATTGATATTCTGATAGCATGTTCTGTATTTGATGGTCTTACAAGTATCCAAGAATCATCATCTATTATAGCCTTAATACCATCGATCGTCAAAACTGCGGATGATTCAGCCGTAAATGAATCAGTTAATTTCTCAATAACTTTTCTGTGCAAAGATGAATCTGCAGATATTTTTGATCTAATTTGAACATACTGAGAAGAGAAGTCAAGATATTCATCTATTTCTTTCTTATCTAAGGATGAGATGATGGCACTTGCCAAAAATCCATCTCTACACATGTTGAATTTCGGCATAATAAAGCCGGCGCTACTTCCTTCTCCCCCTGCCTCAGCATCAACTTCTAACATTTTGCTAACAACATTTGCTTCACCAACCTTGGAAAAATCAAATCTTCCTCCATGATCCTTTATAAATTTCTCTACGGCTATACTGGTATCTATGCTCGTAACAAATTTTTTCATTCCTAAATTAATTGCACTGGCAATACAAATCAAAAGTGTGGCATCAGGGCTTAATTTTTCACCCATTCTATTAACTACTACAAGTCTATCCCCGTCTAAATCGAATGCAAATCCAAAGTCAAGCTCATTTGCTATGACCAATCTGCACAATTCATTAAGATAATCTGCAGTAGGATCAGGTCCTCTTGAAGTTACGCCATGAACATCATTTATACTATAAAATTTGCTGCCAAGTTTTTTGAATAAGTGATTAGCATAGCCACATGTGGCTCCACCACCGAGATCAAGTCCGAGCTTTAATGTTCTATTATACGTTGATTTCTCTACGAAGTTAACAATCTCATTTACATATTCTGAAACGCAATCAAAAGATCTGCCAAGTTTGCCAGTAGAAGATGTTGCTGCTGCTGCTGATTCTGATGATAATGCAGTATTCTTTAGCATTGTATGCAGTTCATCTTCAAAAATTCCTCTACCTTTTATTATGAATTTTAATCCATTCCATTCAAAAGGGTTATGTGACGCAGTAACAACAAAACCCGAACCGTATTTTCTTGCCTCCCTGAATACTATGGGTGTTGGTGCCACATCAAAATTGTATACGTCAATATCCTGTTCCATCAAACTTGCCGAAACGGTCTGACTAATTACCCTACTTGAAGGCCGAGTATCTTGTGCTAAAACACATTTTCTTCCTTCCAACTTAATTATGGAAGCAAACAATCTCGTGAATCTGATAATTTCATGTAAACAAAGGTCAAAGCCATAAATTCCTCTAATACCAGATATTGATATTTTCATAAATGGTAACCAACCAGACATCCGTAATATTTACTCTGCGCTAATAATGACTAAATTTAGGTAGTTTGTTTCTTAAAGTATATGAAGAATTAAATAATGAACATTGAAATTTTCATATATCGATTTTGCCCTAGTAGCTCAGCCTGGTTAGAGCGAAGGTTTCGTAAACCTTAGGTCGTGGGTTCGAATCTCACCTGGGGCTTCAATTAGCTATAAATATCTCTTATGGGACTTTGCAGAACTTCCATAGCATGACTATCTCAAATTATACTAGTATTATACATACTCAGTTTAGATAGATATCTAACAAATAGTATGTCTAATCCAGAACAGAGCAAGTAATTTTAATCACCAAAAAATACAATAATTTGTCATGTCGCATTTTATATACTAAATATAAATACTTATTAGCAATTTTTCATATAAAATCTGTCTATCATATAAAATTTGATTATCTTTTTTATTGAATTAACAGCTGTAATAGAATGCGAAGTGCGGGATTCGAACCCGCGATCCCGAGCTTGGGAAGCTCGTACCTTAACCAGGCTGGGCTAACTTCGCTTTAATTTAAATTTCAAATTTAGAATAAGAAATAATAAGTTTGTGATAGATATGTAAATTGTAGAGGATCTAAAAGAAAAAAGGGATTACCTTATGGAACATGAGGGAGATGTACACATTTATTATCAACACTTTCTGTATGTATTATCCAACACTTCCATACAGACGATAAATATTTCCCGTGTTCTCACTTACATAATTCCAGACTTCAGGGTTAACAGGTAACACTCTGAAATTTGACTTTTGAGAATCATCCAAGGAGTCATAAACTGATTGACCTATTACAATCTGATCGGGCTGTGCAAGTGCAGTCATTTTTGTTGCAATGCTTATAGTATAACCCAAAATGTCAAGATGAGGTTTTTTTATTAGTGTTTGATTCTCAATATTTTTATCTTCTTTACTGTCAGACACATAATTGAGTGCATCCCATCCAAACTGGACTATTACATTCTCCCCGACATCTATTCCAACCCGTACACTCATTTCAGGATAATCATACTGATTCAGAATTGGATTTATACCCTGCCGCATTACTTTAATCATAGATCTTGCGCAGTATACTGCATTGATGCACGGTAAATACAAATCATAGTTATCACCCACAACAAAAAATGCCAGAATTGCATCTCCGACATACTTTAATACATATCCACCATACGCTGCGATCATAAGAGACATTTCTTGAGTGAATGCTTGAATTATTGTTGCAAGCCTATCTACAGGAAGAGTCATTGATAGCCTGGTTGAACCTACAAGATCAATATGCAAAATTACTAGCGTTACTTTAGATTTAGCAAACTTCTCTAATACATTTTGTGTCTCTTTAAATGAGATATTAAATTCCGGTGCTACTTTTAATGCTTTCCAGACTCTTGATTGTGCCATGTGAATCGCAGAGTCCAGGTCAACTACTGCATCAAGATAAAACGAACCCAAGGAAGGAGTGTCTGATGCTTGTCTGATAGAGATCTTTTTTCTCTCTTCTTCTGTATTTGCGGTCTCAATAATTTTGTCTACTTCCTCTTTACCCATATCGAGCTGTAAAGATATTATATCAGCTGAGATACCAGAATTATACAAATTTAATACAGTCTGACGTTGATAACTACTACTAATACTACTACCATCGCCAGCATCATTAGCAATATTTCCAACCATATCTTTTTTTCCTAATTTACAGTATTAATTTGACTTCATCTCTTATGGGATATTTATGTGATTTATTTATGAAAATAAGAGAGAAGCAAACCATATGGTCTATCTAACTATATATAGATGTTTAAGTATAGATATTAAAAAATCTCTTATGACTGATTTATTAATTGGAGTGATAAGAAGTGAGAGAAAAAAATAAAATTTATAGTGTAAATCATATATCATTGAAATCAGTTAAGACAAATAGAAACTTTAACTTTTAATCAAATGTTGAAATTACAATAATCTCAATAAATGAAGATATATTAAATTAGTCAATAACATAGTACTATACATTCTGCAAAAGTTTATCAAATGAGATAAAAGATGTGTTAAAATTCAACAAACTTTATTCAGACTACAAATACACAACGAAAAACAAAATTGAACCTCGAAATATAACAAAGCAAATTATCTTCTTTCCTCTTTAGAGAAAATATTATTCAGTGATCCAATTATTTTGGGTATATCATTATAATGTTTTATGATATCAGACGCTTGCCTAACCTCGGAGTTTAATTCTGATGATCGAATAGAACGATTAACTATAATCTTTATGAGAAATCATAACCACTCGGTATAGATAGAGGTAGAAGATAAAATCAATGTCTTATGTATCAGATGATCGTAACTATACAGATAATCGACAGTCGGGCGTAGATGCACCGGTCGAACGAGTTGGCGATATTAGAGGAGAGCCGCCTGTTAATGAGACCACTGATAGAAATAAAGCATCAAAAATGGCAAATCTACTTGAGGGTTTACAATTTCCAACTACAAAAGAAGAGATCAAAGATCATATAAATCGGAAATCTCCAAGCATGGGAAACAGAATTAACGATGTTATGGAAGCTGTTCAAAATAATCTTAGAGAAGACATTCAATATAATAGCGTCTATGATATTGAGACAGCAGCCAAATTAGTAAAGAAAAATGATTAATAATAGAATTGTTATTAAGCTTTAAAATTTAAAAATAAACCTTTCTCTTCTAATCCTATGTGTTTTGGAAGATCTTGTAACTAACAGAATCTTTAGTTAAATAAATGACATTAAATAAATTATCAAAATAATACATAAATCACTAAAGATGCAATTCATATACGTTTTCGATACAATGTGAAATCTGCATACTCTAATGTCCTGAGGAATCTTATTCATGCTTATTAGTTCACTTGCTCAATTAGAACAGACCTGAATTACTCAAATCGAGTTTGTTTAAGGATATCAATTGATAACTCTCTTCTATAATACAATCAAAATAAGATAAAATTCGATTCTAAAATTAGCATTGAATAAACTTACTTTCGGAAACTAGAGATACGAAATGAACCTTTAACTCTTAATTCCCCTATTTCTGACATTTGGCAAGTTCCTTGAATTTTTTAATATCTCTATTAATAGTTTCTAAATAGTTAACACCTTCTAAATGCAAATGTGTAGACGCAATGATTCGTCTTTATATTCATCCTGAAATTGAGTTGACTTTGTATCTTGATTATAAATATGATTATTGTATAACATTATTATTATTGCACCAACACCAACTCCTTATGGTTCATCTTTCAGTCATAATCATCTATGAAAGAATGAAGCGGTGTTTGAATTGCCTTATACATGATTTTCCTACTTGAATATTCTTATAAAATAGATATATCGTAATCACCGATATATCATGCATTCAAAGATAATATTGGCATCCATTGTCATTGTTACAGCAGCAATCGCAGCATTTGTAATGACCATAAATATCAATACCACAAACGCAACAAGAGAAGAAACAGCAAGTAAGGTAGTACAAGCCGGAGGAGGAAATACTACTATTTCATTTAGTCGGTTTTTACCGAAGGACGTACAAATCAATGCCGGTGAAAGTGTACTTTGGTATAATCCAACAGAGGTATCAGAACCACATACAGTCACCTTTGTAATGGATAGCAAGTATATGACAGATATAATTGCACCCTTTGCTGTCTCTGACTCAACAGAATTCATACCCTTACCTACAGATGCTAATAGTGAAGTAGTAGCAATACCTAATAGTAATGGTACAAATAGAACAAATGTTATAGCTGCTTTAGATGCAAGAGGGTTTTATCCAGTTGTAATTAATTCAACTAATAATGTTACATACTTGAATTCAAATGCTTTATATGTAATAGATGGAACTGAAAAGTATGTTAATTCAGGTGTGATACTTCCAGTGGGACAAATACCACCAGGTATTCCACCTATAACTACATTTACTGCAACATTTGAAAAGACGGGGAATTATGATTACATATGTATTTTCCATCCATGGATGACTGGAAGAATTATTGTAAAGTAATAGTCAAACCCTTTTTTCCTTTTTTTATAATGCAATTCTAGTATAATTAGCCAAAACTCATTATTTTAGGTCAAGCAGAAGTTGTCATTGTGTAAGTTCTATATTGTTATTGAGTGGATTGTAATAGCATAGCAGTACATCATACACAAAATATGCTTCTACTAAAAATTATGATATTCCGCAAGAAAAATGAATGAGATAATGATAATATATCTACTTCTACTTTTTGAACAATATATCAATGACTTAGTACTTCGCGGACATCAGCACAACTATCAGATTATACTTTTATCCTGCAGGATTCGGTGGAATGTAAGATATATAGATTTAACTCAATTAGGAGATCCAAATAATAGGCCATTCTTACCAATGAAATCCTAATATGATGTTGCTATGAACAAAGAGCGAATAGTAACTATTTAATAATAATGGAGCTACTGATGGGGACTTGTTGTCGGGCCTATTGTCCGCTTGGTAGATTATATGCTTCTCCACTAAAACACTTCTGGTTATTTATTGTTTCAGAATTAATTGAATTTGCATGCGCTGGTTTAGGATATATTATGAAGGTCGGGAGGAAAAGCAATGGTGACAGAAAATTACTTATATGAAATGTTCTATTGTAATAAAGCTTTTTGTTATGGGTTTGATCTAAATATATGGTAGACGAGAAAAAAACAGATACTAACAATACAAATAATACTAACAAACCACCACCACCATCATCATCACCAGAACCTGCATCATCTAATACTTCCGATAACAAGAACACGATTTCTACTTCCGCATGGATAACTTTGGCTATTTTGGGTTCGTCTATCTTAATTACTATGTATGGAGAAACTATGTTATTACCTGCTATTCCTGACATTATTACAGAATTTAAAATCTCTTATAATACTGCCTCATGGATACTTACTGCATATCTTATCGCTGGTGCAGTTACGACTCCGATCGCCGGTAAGTTGTCGGATATCTATGGAAGAAAGAAAATGGTATTGATAATAATGATAATTTATATCATAGGAATTTCTCTTGGAGGATTATCTTCTAACATAACAATTCTCATTATTTCAAGAGTAATTCAAGGCATTGGCATTTCCATGTTTCCTATAGCATTCGGTATTGTGAGAGATCAATTTCCACCAGAAAAACTTGCAATAGGTGTTGGAACATTTAGCGCTATGTTCGCAGCTGGCTCTGTAGTAGGTTTAGCAATAGGAGGAAGTATAATTCAATATTTTGGGTGGCGTAATACTTTTTTTTCAATAATGCCTATTGCTATTCTACTATGGGTTATAATTAAAAGGTTCATTTACGACCATAATACTAATCAGCACTATTCAATACAATTTTCTCCTTCAGAAAAAAGCAGTGCTGCTCCGTCTGAACAAAAGCAAGGTACTAATGTTAATAGTAATAATAACAACAATGATTTGGAGGTTGTTACCACCACCAGCACCAAATCCATCGATATAAAAGGTGCAATAACTTTAGCTATTATAGTAATCTCATTTCTAATTGTTTTCTCTTATTTAGGAACAGGAAGTAGTAGCAGTGATGGCGGAGTAGGAGAAGACAGCATCACCACCACTCCAATACAGATCATTATAGGTTTTCTTACTACAGGAATTATTTCATTGATATTATTTATAATTATAGAAAAAAGAACAAAATCACCCTTAATTGATTTTAAATTACTTAGCAATAAAATCATTCTTCCTGCCAATATTCTCTTATTGATTAGTTTTCTTGCAATGTTCACGGTTTATCAAACAATACCTATTTTAGTAACAAGTCCTGCCCCAGTAGGTGGATTAGAAGGAGACGTACTAACTACTGCAAATATTCAGCTTCCATTCATGATTGTATTTCTTTTATTTGCTCCTTCTTCTGGCTTTATAATATCTAGGTTAGGAAACATCAAACCTACACTCATAGGAAGCATAATTAGCACAATAGGATTCTTTAGTATACTTCTTTTCCATTCGACAGAGTCTATGGTGGCAGGAACTCTGGCTATAATAGCTACAGGGTTATCATTGACTCAGGTTGGAGGGTTTAATATTATCCTAGAATCTACACCAAGACAATTCAGCGGAATATCTCTTGGAATGACCGTTCTTCTTAACCTTATTGGAGGAGCAGTAGGACCAGCTATTGCAGGAATATACATGCAAACAAATCAAGTATTTATTAATGGTTCTTTCTTTCCTTCTCTGCAATCCTACAATCTGATATTTCTTACGGCTACCTTGCTTTCATTAGTGTCTGTTGTGCTTGTATTAATTATAAGGAAAAGAAGCACTTCTTCATCCTCTTTAAATCCCCAAGAGGTTACAATGAAGAAAGCATGACATACACCTTTATTGATAATTACAGGCCATTATTCAAGCGTACGTCTCTATCTATATAATGGAGATGATCGCAGATATAGCAAGACAAAGTTCAATTCTCAGTTATTAACTATGTCAGAATTGTTTAAAATCCGATTCGGGGGATGAGGTTACCTCATATAGAAGGGTCCTAAGTATTTTTCAATGTTTTGCCTTTTCTTTTACGAACATGGTGTAGACTCTGTGTGTGTGTTTTGAATGTGGGGACAAAACTGACTCATATTTATGCAGTCTAGAACCATATAAATTAGTCAGCAGATACAAACTCTTCCTGAATAAGAAAATGAAAATGTTCGATATGCATTTAGTAGTATAGTGATGCTAGATATTGAACATCGTGCAAAAAACTCTTAATATTATAGATTACGGTGATCGTTATTCCTTTAATAAAATATAGTGAAAGGTTCATCTCTGCTACCAATATATCTGCACAGAATATCTCAGCTACAAAAGAAAGATTTATCATCCAATCTTTATAGGTAGAGCCAGCAACATCTTAATGCCAATTCTTCTTCTTTTATTGATAACAAATAATAATCGTCATCAGCAATGATGATAGATTCACTTTGATTATACGAGGAGATACTGCAATGAGAACCATGAAGTTCTCTTGGTACAAAATGTCATTTGGTTACTTGAGGGGAGAGGATTGAAATCTTGTTACAAATAGTAGCAATATATGACCACTTTTGATGCAACGTAATTTAACTATGTAAATATGTAGCTATGACGCATTGCTGCTGTATGACATAATTCCATTTAAAATTTATCTTAACTTATCGATACTATAAGATGTAAATTAAAGAGACAAATAGACAACAATACTGATGAACTTTACTTTTGAACTTTAATATCTGGATCGGTAGCTAATTGGATAATGACAAGTCATACTTTAATTATAGGCGATTCTGCATTCATGCCAGAAATTGATTCTGGTTCTATTCATTTCGTTGTTACTTCTCCACCTTATTGGAACCTTAAAAAATATGGAGAAACTACATCAGGCACTAATCAAGCATATGCAAAATATTTGTATGAAATTCAGAGAGTCCTTAAACAAGTAAAAAGAGTAATGGCACCTGGAAGGTTTGTTGCAATCAACATTGGGACTGCTGTATCAAATATTGGAATGAAACCCATTAATGCAGACATAGTAAAGATGATGGAAGATCTTAGTTTTACGTTTAAGAAAGAGATTATTTGGATAAAACCAAAAGGTACACAGGGATTGTGGCAGCGTGGAGTAACGAAATTTCTAAAGGGTGAACCATATCCTTGTTTTTTTAATCTAAATATAATGCATGAATACATTCTGATATTTCAAAATGAAGGTCAAATGCGAATAAACCTTGAGCCAGAAAACCGATTGTCTGAGGAATTTATTAAACAAGTATCATGGAGTGTCTGGGATATGAGAGTATCATATACTAAAGGACATCCAGCACCATTTCCTGAAATGTTGCCAGAGAGATTGATAAAATTATACACAGTTCAAGGAGATGTAGTTCTTGATCCGTTTGGTGGTAGTGGAACAACCATGAAAGTGGCAAGGGATTTAAAACGAAATTCTGTGATATATGAGGTTAATGCAAAATACATGGAGTTAATTAAAAATAATGTAGGATGGAATAATGCAACACTTAATTCAGGTGTAAAATATGAAATTAAAGTCAGAAAACCTGTCACAAACTGAGTTAGCAAAAATCAAAAATCTCTATACTTTAGATTGGGAATTAGAAGACGCAGATACCAGATATTATACACATGGATACCATTCATATGCAGCTAAATATATCCCTCAGATTCCATATCGACTTGTATCAAAGTTTACTAAAAAGAATGAGCTTGTATTAGATAATTTTATGGGTAGCGGAACCACTTTAGTTGAATCAAAAGTTTTAGGCAGAAATGCAATAGGTATTGATGTTAATCCTCTTGCATGTTTGATATCCAAGGTAAAAACCACAACTATACAGAAATCTACATTGGTAGAAATTTCAAAAATTTTAATTCTCTTGAAGGAAGATATCATTAACTTACGTGGCAATACTCTACTCTTCAATCATAGAGAGAAAAGGCAAACCATAGATAACTTCATGAGTAAGACACTTCTTCATCCTAATATATCAAAATGGTATCATCAAAATGTCATTTATGAACTGTTAGCAATAAAGTCAAGAATTGATACTGTGGAGAATAAGGATGTAAAGAACTTTCTATTGGTATCGCTCTCTTCTATTTTACGTAGTGTTTCTAATGCAACGAGTGGATTTGGAAATCTGATGATAAACAAGCAAGCCCCTCCCAAAACTAGAATATATGAGAAATTTGTTCTTGCAGTTAGAGATATGCTGAAAAACATGTCAGAATTTAATAAAGCGGCAACCAACTCTAATATAAAAATAGTTAATCATGATAGTAGAAGATTAGAGTTCATTAATGATGAAACAATAGATTTTATTTGTACTCATCCACCATATATGGCAGCCGTTCCATATGCAGAATATCAAAAATTGTCGCTCTGGTGGCTAGGATTTAGTCAATATGAATTAGAGAAGAGATTGATCGGTGGAAGACGCAGCAGAGCTGATACTCCTGATAGATTTTTTCATGACATCAATATGGCATTAATGGAGATGAAAAGGATTCTACGTAAGAAAAAGTATTGTTGTATTATTATTGGCAATCCTGTTTATAACGGCAAAATTTGGAAGTTAAACGACTTTATAAGAAAAGATGCAACAGATATTGGATTTATCCTTCTAACGGAGATTAACCGTGGCAAATACCGATCTACAATGGGTAAAATGAAAGAAGAGTTCATCCTAATCTTTAGGAATGAGTAATAACATATTCATCCACACACAGACTGGTTGACCATGGCATTAATAAATAATAAATAATAATAGTTTTTTTTGTTTCTTTACCTCTTAGAACCTCTTCAAATCCATCATCTTATCTTTTTCAAATAAAGGACTTTTAGGACTATTTAGTTAATATGATAATTTTACTCAGCAATATCGCCAAGGCGAAGAGATTCCTCTATCCTTTCTTTTTCTTTCTTGACCTTTTCTAACTCTAGTCTTTCACGTTCACAAGATTTACGATAATCTTCAAGTTGATATTTTGAGTTTGATATTTCACTCTTCAATACAAATAATACATTTTCATATTTTTCTACTTCTGCTTTCATTCTATATAGTTCTGTTTCCATTTGACGTCTTTCTGTTTCCATCCCACGTATTTCATTTAAATACCATTGACGTCTTTTTTCAAGTTGTGATAGTCCAACAGGATTATTGTCAGCAGCTAATTCAGCAAGCTTAACAAGTTGCTCTATGCTCACACCTTCTTTCTCAGCTTCTTTGCATAATTTTAGAAGATGTGGAACATGATGTCTATGCTTTTCATATATTATACCAAACTCGTCTAATCCCTTTAGCTTCAAAAAACCCTTGTAAAATTGTGTTACTTCTTCCTCTGATAACTCTAGATCTATTGCCACTTCGATAGTGTTCTTGCCTTCAGAAAATAGCTTGAAGCTGGCTACTTCTTTGGATGTCTTGTTTTCTTGTTGTTCGTGCTTAATTTTAGCAGCAGCAGCAGCATTTTCTTCTTCATGTTTCTTTAGTACGGCGATGACATAATTTGGTGACACTCTAAGCTCTTTTACTATCTCACGAGTTGTCTTTCCCTGATTATAGTAAAGATCTATAATGCGTCTCTCTTTTTCTTCTTTACTCATGAACAAATTAAATCTGCTAGCATAAATGCTCATAGTATATAAGACTTACTTTTCCTATTATTGTTAACTTTGCTATTCTCTGTTATCAGTGTGTTTGCCTCTGCTATTTCTGCTACTTTTATTTGTATTCTAATCTTGAATTATGCGTCATAACAAGAGAGAGAAATAGAAAATATTCTCAAAAGTCATAGCAACCTGAAATTATAAAAGCTCTGTTTAACTAAATTGATCAATATAAACCAAACCTTCCTATACGCTTGCTAAATTGGACTCAGTTTACAATCAGACCTCGTGTAATCAAATTATAGTTAAATAATACATTCTTGATCTGCTTCAAATTCAACCCCAAACCAATAGAAACCAGAGTTGAGATGATTTGTATTAAAATAATAGTGCTTGTAAAAACTTTAAGTCCTTCCATAATTTGAAATCATTTCTCTTTAAGAAGAAAACTGATAAACGAATTACTTAAAGACATTGTTGATTTGAGCGACTCTTTAAAGTAAACACAGGGCGACTATCGTTATTTGTACAACTTTAATGTTGCCCAATTACATATATATATGTATATATATGTATATATGTGGTTTAGTTTATAGTACGACAAAAGACATATCAGATAGGATGATAAAGAAGATTTGAAATAAAATAGAATGTCATTGTTACTAAAAAATAAGGTTGCAGTAGTGACTGGATCTACCAGAGGGATAGGATTTGCAATAGCAAAGGAGTTTGCAGAAAATAATGGTGCAACCACTGTTGTTTGTTCTAGAAATAATGAGCAAGCCGAAAGAGCGATAAGACAGATAAGCAGTGACAAAGTGTTTGCGGCTGAAATTGATGTCACAAGTGATCCTAGTGTAAAAAAATTCATGCAGCAAATATTACCTAAATTTGGACGAATTGATATCCTAGTAAATAATGCAGGTTATCCTTTTGATAATAATATTTGGTATAAGAGATTCCATGAAGTTACCGATGAAGAATTGCAAAAAATTATGGGAGTTGACGTTCAAGGGTCTGTAAGATTATCTAGGGCAGTTATTTCTTCTATGATTCAAAAAAATACAAATAAAAATAGTGGAGCAGGAGGAGGAGTAATAATAAACATTTCTTCAACTCCTGCAATCGCAGGACATACTGAGGGTGCTCCATATACTATAGCCAAAGCTGCAAATATAGCATTAACAAAATGTATTGCAAAGGAGTATGGTATCAACGGCATCAGATCTTATACTATGGCTCTTGGTAACATTGCAACAATGGCAACATATGATTCAATGACTGAAGTGGCTAGAAACAAGGCTGCCGAAGAACCTCCTATGAAAAGATGGGGAAGACCTGAAGAGGTGGCTAAGATTGCTGCATCTATCGCAAGTGATAGCTTTTCTTTTGCGACAGGTAATACCATTGTAATAGATGGTGGTACTGTGCTATGGTAATACTATACTATGACTGTTTGATTATAATATACGAAATAGACAACAATCCGTTTGCGCCCATTTTTTATACACCCCAATGGCAGAAGAAAAATAATAACAATTCAATGCGATCCAAGATAATTTCGCAATATCGATAACAGAAGTTTGTTAATGTATACCTTTGGCAAGCTGCTTATAGCGCTGCATATAATTAGCAACTCAATTGGCAGTAGATCTTGTTGTTTATAGATAGATCTTGAGTACTCTTATTGTTTACCATAGTTTACTTTCACTTTAACATCTCCTCCCGGTATAGTATGCAAATTAGCATCATTTAGCCATGTAATAATTTCGTCAAAATGCAACACGATATGAAACGTAAAATGAAACGCAAGCTCGTTCTCTGTTGGTGCATGGATAGATCTATGTACTAAGTAGTTATTTCAAAAAGCAAGTAAACCTAAATCATGAGTTTAGGTTGTGGCATTGACAAATTCTATATAATAGAATTTGAATCATATCAGCCATTGCTAAACATGAATTAGATTACCGTCTACTACACTATTTCTATATTGATAATAGTAATGAAAGATTTGGTTCAATCATACAAACAATGGAGATAAGTTCATTAATCTTGTCTAACACATGGAATTTCAAATAACAATTTCTACATAAATAATTATTCAAATTAGCTAGTCTAGTAGTAGTTTTTGAATCAAATTCAAAATGAATAGTTTGTTGATATATTTACTATTGTCTATTGAAGTATTAATAATATATTATTTATATCTATAATATGGACTAAAAGGATGAAAATAGAAGACAAGACAAAGGAGCTAATATTATCAAAACCGATATTATATGTTCCAAAAATAATGTTCTTAACAAAAGGCAAAGGCTTACATAAAGATTATCTTACAAGCTTTGAATTAGCTTTGCGTGATGCAGAAATAGCTGATCTAAATCTAGTTTCTGTATCAAGTATAAAACCACCACAATGCAAAATAGTTTCTAGACAAGAAGGCAGAAAATATCTAATGCCTGGACAAATTGTTTTTACTATTTTAGCGCGTTCCTCTACTAATGAACCAAACAGGCTTATTGCTGCGTCTATTGGTCTTGCTAGACCTGCCGATGATGATACTCAATATGGTTATCTATCAGAGCATCATTCAAGTGGTGAAACGGCACAAAAGGCTGGAGATTATACTGAAGATATGGCTATGGAAATGCTTGCTACAACACTGGGTTTACCAAATGATCCTACTCTTACTTGGGATCAAAGAGAAGAACAATGGAAGCTTTCAGGAAAGATTTACAAAACTCAAAATATTACACAATCCGCAGAAGGAAATAAAGATGGTCTATGGACAACTGTGGTGAGTGCAGCTATCCTGATATTATAGAAGTTAAATACTATAATAAATAGTAAAGGCAGAGACAACAATATCATGAACTTTCTTGCTGTTACGTATGGCCTCCATCTGTATTATAATTGACTATAATCCACCTAGTATTGGATAGAAAAGTCACCTACAAAAGCTACAGCTTTTGTGGATAAAATAGAATACATGCTACAAAGACAAATTGTTAAAGCTACAGGTAAGCAAATAGATACAGAAGATTCACGATACATAAAATATGCTATCATAAGTTTTTCATTCCATAGCCTGAATGCTTTACTTCCCCTGAGGATTTCCTCTTACCTCTGCTTATGTATGCTTAAAGTTTGCCTTAGAAGCATTCTCTGACTCTATGGCTTATGGGTTAGAGCAATTTGAAATAAAGGTTATACTTATAGAATATGGGTAATCAAAACTAATTTGGAAATAAAGTCAGGAATAAGAGTTTCTTCTACTCATAGTGATAATGCGAATTCGCTATATGGAGAGATAACGGGAAAGAGGATTGCAGGCTTAAAGTCTAGCTTTGAAAATAGTAGTTCTTCTTCAATAGAAGTAGCTAAAGTAGTTTTAAAAGCGATTATATCAGGAAAACCATATTTAAGGTATCTGACAGGTGATTATGCTTCTAACTAATGGAGATAAGAATCTTGTTCTGATAAAGAATTTAGAAAATTAGTGATAGAAAATATTCTTAAACCATTAGTGAATACTTTTCACTATCCAAAGAAAAGTTAATAATAATATTATCGTAAGCTAACCTATATAATATATATAAACAATGATTATATTTTTTACGAGCCCTATAGGATTAGGGCATGCCACTAGAGACATTGCAATTTCCGAAAAATTAGGTTTTTTCACTAGAGAAAAAATTTTATTCATTACTGGCCAGGCTGCCTACAATATTATTTCAAATAAAGGATATTTGGCTCATGATGTATATAAACCTGATAAATTTAATGTAGATAATTTAATGCAATTACACTCCCCATTGAAATGGATTTTGCAATATATTCAATATTATAGAAAATGCAAGGTAATTGCAGGAGAGTTTATTGAGAAAAACAATAAAAATAATGAATTGATAATTAGTGATGAAGATTTTGCTTCTATTGCTATTGGAGAAAAGAGAAAAAGAAAAAGAATTTTGATAACTGATCTAATTGAGACTCATTTTGTTAAAGGATCATTTTTTTCGCTCATTGAATCAAGTATGAATAGATCTATGCAAAATATGATAAAAAGATGCGATCATGTTATCATTCCAGACTATGGAAAGGATAAAGATAACATATCGTATGTTGGCCCAATTGTAAGAGAGTTAAGTACTACAGATCGAGTAATGTTACGTAAAAGATTTGGAATAGATAAACAAACAATACTAGTTAGTATTGGTGGAACAGAAGCTGGAAAATACTTAATTGAAATGGCAATCAAAGCATACGAAAAATTAAAAAGAAGAATGGATATAGATATGATAATTGCTTCTGGGCCATCATTATTAGATATTTGTGGCAATAATAATTATTATACCAGTTATAAAAGTTTTAGGAACATAGGATTTGTATTTAATTTACATGAATATGTGTATGCAGCAGATTTGATAATATCCTTAGCTGGAAGATCAACTATAGACGAATCTCTTGTTTACGGAACACCTGGTATTTTCATTCCTATTAAGAATCACTTCGAACAAGAGGAAAATGCAAGAAAGTTAGGTTTTAAATATGATGATATATTTAGGCTGGAATCTCTAATAGAAGAAAAAGTTGGTACAACTAGATATAACAGAGATAATATTAAAAATGGTGTTGAAAAGGCTGCAAGAATTATCTTGGAAATGATCGAATAATAACAGAACGAAAGTTATCTACTTGCAAAATAAACTAAAAGATAGTAGTTTTAAGTTATCTCGTTATTAGTAATGATTTATAAATTATTATTATGAACAGTTTCACAGTTTCAAGCAACATCTTCCAAGGAAATTGATAATTCTATTATATTATAAGAAATTTATTTGTAGCTTTTTTCCCATACTTTTTCGATGAATAAATACAATACTTTTACTTTACCAATTGTATATAGTATTGATTTTACATTACATGATACATAATTTGACCAATACTTTTCAAATGTTCCTGTTCTGTATAGAAATGTATCCATTGATTTCTATATTGTCAAAGTCTGTATTGTCAATTGTATTATAAAGGACATTCTATTTTCCTAGGCTATGAACTGTTGGAGTTTGTTCAGACGGCGTGTGTGTATGTTTACATTGTTTTGCAATAGCATAATTATATAACCAAGATATGTGATCTCTTCTGGTATACCACATACAACAACTAATTTCGCTATTTTACTCATATTGTTTAATCACTCCTAGTATACAATTAGAATTATAAAAAAACAAAGCGTATGACATAGTACTTTAGTAAAACGAGCAATGAAATGGTCAGTCAATCGGTGCAAGAAGAATTAGAAGTGATGAGAATTAGATTTCAAACAGGCATCGGTATCAAATTAATCTCTGACATTTTTCATTTTTAATTTCATTAATTTCTTTTTAAATATACTATTTAATTCTATAGTATTATGTCCTGTTATTCTGCGTAATTTTTTGTCGTTTTGTTAAATCGCAATATCAATTGTTTGATTTATCGACCTTCATAATAAGATGTGCCAACCTAAAAGTGGATGAGGAATCCTGGCGAATACATATATGTATTACGAAGAAGATAGAAGTATATAAAACATATTTGATGAAAGCAAGAACGATTTCAGCATGTCCCAAGTCAAAGGAGACATTACTCGATTCATATAAGTAAATGCCTTGACTTAAGACGCTGTTATTGTTGTTTTTACACCTATTAAATGTATGATAAAGGTGCATGAGCAATCAGCCAAATAGAAATTTGTTAATTAGACTTTAAGGGGATCTTAAATATTATCCCATCAATAACAATATCTAAAATGCTCAAGAATGCTCCAACAGGATGGAAAGTAAATTCAGTGAAAAAAGCTTATTCTAGTGAGTTGATTGAAATATATGAAGATACACTTGATTTAGAAGGAAAAGAGAAAATATACATAAGAGGAATTAGAAAAGACTATTCAACAATTGTACCCTTCGTTTCAAAAGACGAAATACTTGTGATTAAAAGTTACAGACACTTAGTAGACTCGATTCAAATTGAAGTACCATCTGGTTATATAGATGAAGGAGAAACTCCTAAAGAAGCAGCAATACGCGAGCTTAGGGAAGAAACAGGTTATGCTGCAAAAGATGTGGTATCTATAGGTCATTATACACTTGATTATTCGATGTTTGAGCAGAAGGGAAAT
The DNA here is from genome assembly GCA_029240435.1 of Nitrososphaeraceae archaeon. GTDB lineage: Archaea > Thermoproteota > Nitrososphaeria > Nitrososphaerales > Nitrososphaeraceae > JAJNBK01. The sequence continues at coordinate 19,072 of JAREAI010000010.1, forward strand.
CTTTTTGTTGCATATGGTATAGTCAAAGAAGGACTTCAATCCTTAGGCATAATGGAAAAAATAGATATTGAAATAATTACTATAAAAGAAATCAAACAGCTACTTTTTGAAGGAAAGATACTAAATGCAGCATCTATTGTTGCATTATATAGAGCATTACATTTTCATGAACATCAATCGAAGTGACATTAAGATTTGAATACTACTCTCTCATATTCTTGTTTAATCAAAACCCTCCTTGTACTTAACTTTTCTACTGTTTATCCTAGACTGTTTCAAGATGTCCACTATCAATGATAGAACATTTTTGATATCAATGCCGTCTGGGCAAAGATCTAACTAGGCAAATTTACAACAAGAAATTAAATTTTACCTAATCTATATGATACTTGTATGCTGGCTATATCATTTTCCACATGTTTTTAAACTTCATAGAAGATGTGATGGGAAAATCTTTACATTATATGGATGATGACTTTTGGATGCTATCCTAATATTTTGGAGTGAACTTTAAATTTTCCTTTAATACTTTAGAATATAGTGTCTTCAGAAAGGATCGTATCATTTCTGCCCAGTGCTACTGAGGTTCTATATCAAATAGGTGCTGGAGATCAGATATTTGGTGTAACCCACGAATGCAAGTTTCCTGAATCGGCTAAAAGAAAACCCAAAGTAATCAATTCTTCTTTCGATCCAGCTAAAATGAACAGTAAAGAAATTGATAATAAAATTGTAGAATTGATGCAATCTGGCAGGGACATATATGTAATAGATGATCGGATCTTAAAAGAAGCAAAACCCGATCTCATTGTTGCGCAAGGTGTTTGTGAAGTTTGCTCTCCATTTACAAAAGAGATAAACAGAGCCATTTCTATACTGGATTATAAGCCAGACATTCTGATTCTTGATCCACATGATCTAGATGATATTTTAATAAGTATAATGGATGTGGCAGAACGAGTTGGTAGGATAAAAGAAGGTCGAAAACTAGTAGTGTCTTTGCAAAATCGCATCGATAGTATAAGAATAAGACCTAAACAAAATAAACCAAAGGTTCTTTGTCTTGAATGGATAGATCCATTCTTTACCGCAGGTCATTGGATACCACAAATGGTAGAAATTGCAGGAGGAATTAATGGACTTGGTTCCTATGGAGAACCATCATATCGCATAGATATGGATGAGATCATAAAGTTTGATCCAGATAAAATCATTTTAATGCCTTGTGGTTTTGATATTGACAGGACATTAATTGAATTCGAACAAGCAAAAATTAGTAATGAATGGAAATCCCTACCACTGCAATTACACCAACTATTATCTCATGATGATCAGATAATTTGCGCCTCTTCGATAACTCTTCTAAAATAAGAAATCTTTTCCGAAACAGAAAAAAGGTAAGAGTTAAGTTACTTTTAATGACTTGATACCAAGTATTAATAATCTGGTATTTTTATCTAATGACAGAGCATCTACATATGAGGAGTAATACTTCGTCACCGTTGCCATATGCCGCTGTTACTGCTACTATAGACAATATATTATCATTAGAAGGTAAACCCTACCTTAACTATATTAATTCAATCAAAAGTCCCACATCACAGAAGACGTATATCTTTTCTCTAAAAAGATACATGCGATTTCACAACTATAAAACCATAGATGAGCTTTTGGCAGATAAAAACACCCCTACAATAATAGAAGAGAAAATCATAGACTTTATTATCGCATTAAGAACAGACTCAGATTTTGTAGTCTCATTTAGAACACGGGCTACATATCTTACAGCTATCCTAACCTTCTACGATATAAACGACGTAATTCTAAGAAAGAAGAAGCTTGCAAGGTTTCTAGGTGAAGAAGACACAAGAAAGCATAAGGATAGGGCATACACAACAGAAGAGATAAAGAAGCTCTTGGACTATGCAGACATCAGATCCAAAGTTATCGTATTGTTATTGGCGTCAACTGGCATGAGAATAGGCGCATTATCTGAGCTGAAGATAAAGCATCTCAAAAGAATACCTGAATATAATCTCTATCAGATTACCATTTATGAGAACGCAAAAGAAGAATACTACACTTTCTGTACCCCCGAATGTGCCAAAGCCATAGATGACTACCTAGAATATAGAAAGACAAGCGGTGAGAAGATGGCGGCGGTTGCTGACTATGATAATGCGCCAGTAATAAGAGAGCGCTTTGATCGCATTGACATTGAGAATACAGCAAAGAAGAAACCTGAACCAGTAGCAACAAGAGGAATAGCAGAGATCCTCTACATTCTTTTAACAAGATCAGGATTGACTCAAGTAACACATTCAATGGAACTACAGCACCTGAAGAAAGGATCGGAGAGGAAAGCTGTCAAAAGAGCGTATGGATTTAGAAAGTTTTTCAATACCAACCTAGTACGCGCTAAGATCAACATTGCTATAAAGGAAAGATTGTTAGGACATTCAATTGGGCTAGATGACAATTATCTTCGTCTTAATGAGGAGGAAGTGTTGGCAGAGTATCTCAAAGCAGTAGATTTGCTGACTATCAATAATGAACACATACTCGCGAGAAAGGTTGTTGAACTAACACAGAAGCAAGACGATATCGATCTAATGAAAGCAGAACAGCGAAGGAAAGACAAGCGGTTAGAGGAGTTAGAGAAGAGTCTTCAAGCACAGATAGCGACACATCGTAAGCAGCAAGAATTGTTGGAGGATTTATGGTTGCACCAACAGCAACAGCAACAGCAAGAGAAAAATCAGCGCCCACAAAAAAAAGATTCTACTACTGTC
>JAREAI010000135.1:0-6978 GCA_029240435.1 Nitrososphaeraceae archaeon
CTTAGAAATTGGAGTAGAACATATCTTTAGAGTAAATGCGTATATACCAGATGGTGGAGAGGGTGAAGTAGATACCACACCAGCAACCTGGGTATGGACAATAGAAGAAGAAGAAGAAATTGTAGTAGAGACTACAATAGACAGTGCGATTGATGGAAACGGAGATCCTGTTGCAAATTTAAGTTCAACAACTTCAAATGACATTGAATTTACATTTTCTGGTCACGTAACTCCTGAGGGTACCGAAGTCGATACTCAAGGTTTTCAATGTAGATTAGATGAACAACCAAATTTCGTACCTTGTAATGGTCCTACGACTTTAGACTTCACTGGTAGTCAACTATATACTGATTTATCTCCTGGTGTTCATACCTTCGAAGTAAGAGCCTTTGTTGTTGTAAATGAACAAACAATAGTTGATCCGACTCCTGAAACTTTTACATGGACGATCGTCATTCTAGACACTGAGATAATTGTAGCAATAGATGGAAATGAAAATATAATCCCACCTGGCGGAAGTAGTACCTCTGGTTCTATGACTTTTGTATTTGCTGCGTTTGCAGATGGCGAAGAGGTTGAGGTTGATGGATTTGAATGTCAACTAGATGATGGTCCAATTGAAGATTGTGATGCAGGGGAACAAACTTACACCGATCTCTTGCCTGGTCTTCACACATTTAGTGTAAGATTTGTTGATGGCGAAACTGAGGATCCCACTCCAGCAACCTTCACATGGGCTATAATCCCTGATACTGTTATTGAATCTGCAATAGATGGTAATGGTGACGATTTGATAGCTGAAATCGACCCTTCAACTACATCTGATATTATGACTTTTACTTTTTTTGCGGAATTAGATGGTGAACCTACAATAGTAGACGGCTTCCTATGTGCGTTAGACGGTGAAGTTGAAGATTGTTCCATTGGATCGATCACTTATGAGGATCTCCCGTTAGGAACTCATACATTCCAAGTCGTTGCTTTCACAGATGATCCTCTTATAGCAGATCCTACACCTGCAACTTTTACTTGGACAATAATAGAGGAACCTGAAGAACCTGAAGAACCTGAAGAACCTGAAGAACCTGAAGAACCTGAAGAACCTGAAGAACCTGAAGAACCTGAAGATAATGACAACCCACCAGCTGACGACAACCCACCAGCTGACGACAACCCACCAGCTGACGACAACCCACCAGCTGACGACAACCCACCAGGCAACAACAATAACAATCCACCATCAAATAATAATCCGTCTCAAGTACCAAATGAAGCTGGAGGAGAACCACAAACAGGAATAACTCCATTTGGTGATGGACCGACTGGAGCAGCCCCATTTTCTCCTATGACACCAGCAGCAATTGATCCTTCTATCCCACGAGACATAACAATTTATCAAGTACCATATAAGAATCCCGGTCCAATAAGTGCAAAATATGGTACACAAGTAGGAAATCAATGTCTATTGCAATTAGATAGTGATTTATTACTCACCCCAGAAAATATGTCCAAAGTTAGAGATCAAATCCTAAATTCAGTCTCCAAAGGTAGTTCTGTAGTAACATTAGACGGTCAGCTTGATATATATGGAGAAATATCACTGTCACATAACCCATCTAGCAATCAGACTATTAATTCTACATTGGACAATAAAGTTCCTCTTGCTAACAGTACAACTAAATTAGAACCGAAAATTACCTCAGAATCGACGATTAAAATCGTAGATTTAATGACTATAGGTAATATTACTATAGCAAAGATAGACAATTGCAATCAAACATCACTTGATACATTAGGTAATAATTTTACTAAATTACATTTAATAAGCGATATTAACGCAACAAAAAAACAACCTACGATCCCCTTTAATGCTACAGTAAACAATTCTTCATATGCCTTCCCCTCGTCTGGATTAAATATCACATGGGATGAAAATCTTCCAAATAGTATTCGAGCATTAACAAATAACACACTTAATAAGAATATTGACAATCAAACTAAACAAACAGAAGAAGACCCAAATCTTATAAAACAAACTCTTTCAAATGTAACATTTTATCAATTTACTCCATTAGATATCACTCGAACCCTATTTAATGAAACAATTAATAATTTGGTGGGATTAAATAAAACTTCTACTTCTTCAGTTCTTAATCAAACATCTCAAGTAGTTGATCAAAATGAAATCAATAAAACAGGATCGTTATTACCATCATCATCATCAGGTTCAGAACCAATTGACATAGTTATAGTAGATACAGGTGTCAGTTTAACTCATCCTGATTTATCAGTTTATCGTTCAATGAGTTTTGTAAATGGGAATCTTTCATCGCACTCTGATTTTACCGATGATAAGAATGGTCATGGTTCTCATATTGCAGGTATCATAAATGCCAAAGATAACGGATTTGGTATAGTGGGAATAGTTCCTGAAGATAATATTCGTATATGGTCAATGAAGGTATGTAGTGATGATGGAATTTGTTCTTTATCCGATCAAATAAAAGCAATCGAATACATAACTAAGAATTCAGATTTAATAGATATAGTTAATTATAGTATTGAAAATCCATATTCAAAGTTATTTGAGCAAGCAATTTCCGAATCAGTCAAAGCTGGTATCACATATGTAGTCGCAGCAGGAAATTTTGCTACAAACGCAACATTAACCACCTCTCCAGCCTCCAATCCGGATGTAATTACAGTATCTGCAATAGGTGATAGTGATGGGAAATGTGGAGGTCTAGGCCCACTATTAGATGCAGGAAGAATGATGGATGATACATTTGCTGATTTCAGTAATTTCGGTCCTTCAGTCGATGTTGCTGCACCAGGGGTAGATATTTTATCTACTTTTAACGGAAGTGATTATGGAATATTATCAGGAACTAGTATGGCTGTACCCCATGTGACTGGTCTGGCCGCTTATTTAAAGACTATTAATCCTAATGCAAATCCTGAAATGATAAGAGAAATGATTGGCAAATCAGGCTCATCTCCAGATTCAGAATGTCAAGAAAACAAAGGAATTGGATATTTTAAAGGAGATGTAGATAAATTTGCAGAACCTCTAATTGTCTTACCAAAGGAAATCATCAGAGATAATTCAATCGTTCGAGTAGATGCAACTAATACCGATAAGGATAGCAAAACTAATGCAACAAATCAAAAATTACCAACAACAAAAACTAATGTTACAAAACAAGAATTACCAGCAGCTGAACCAACAACTACAGAAACAAAACTACCAGCCGCAAAACCAACAACAAAAACTAATGCAACAAAACAAGAATTACCAACAACAACAAAAGAAAAACCAACAACAAAAGTACCAACAGAAACTAATGCAACAAAACAAGAATTACCAACAACAACAATACAAAAAAGAAGCAGCAACAGCCTCCCATTGTAGAAAATCAAACCAATATACCAACTTCAATACTAACTTAATTATCAAATAATACTCCTAATAATATTACTGCTAATGTAAAAGATGATAAAAATTAATAAATTTAGCACTTGAAAATTTGCTTGTAGAAAGAATTGTCACTAATTCAGTTCATAAAAAAAGATATTACGAATAATAGTTCACTTAAGTTACAGGATATCAAAGTTTCTGCAGAATATTATGATAAAGCGGGAACTTTATTAGACGAAGCTGAACATTTTATTACTTCTTCTTCATACATATTAAAACCAAATGGGGAAGTGTCTTGTGATATGTTAGAAGTTCTTGGCTTTGGCTTTAATAAACTTGGAGATTATAATATAGTTGCAACTGGTAAAACTAATAAGTAACAGATCAATTTGTCATATTAACTTACGATAAAATATTTTATTAATATACCCTCTTAGATTTTAATGAAGATGCGCTTAGGTAGTCCGCTATGAAAATTAAATACATATAAATAAAATAGATGTAAGTATTCTGTTCTTTCCTTTCATTTTATTTTTAACTTGTGTTTTGTTTGATTTTTTATCTTCAAAATTCATAGCTTTAACATCTATATCGATGATCGAAAATTAACTAAATTTTACACTCAATATCATTCTGCTACATCTTCCTTGTCTTGAATTTTATTTTCAGAATTATATTTTATTTATTTTTGAAATATTAAAGTATTTGAATTAGGTAGCTATTTTGAATAGAATAAATGAGAATTATTCATGATACAACAATAAGATTCCAATACATGGTAATTTTACTTATCATATTATATAAGACTATATCCATCTAGCTGGTTCTTCTGACTCAATTAAATGTTTTATTATTATAGTTTGTTTTATTATGATGATATCACCTCTTAAAGTAAATTCTTATTATAAAAACAATAAAAGATATTGTTATTAGTTTCTATTGAAATTTGTATTGCATAATAACAAGTGAGTTCATTAATTTGATAGTAATTCAATCAACAGCAAAAATATGTATTTTGTACTCTACTATAAAGGATCGAAATTATTTATTTGTTTTTAATAACAAAAGATTAAAATCTTACTGTACTAAAGTTGTTGATAATGAACTCATCGCCTACACCTTTAGAGCGAACTATAGATCAAGTTATAACAAATAAAGAGTCCGAATTATTGACTCAGTTGAATAAAACATATTTAGAATCTATCAATAATATTGATTTATCAAAATCTCAAATAGAAGAAGAATATCAAAATATTATTGTAAATGCAGAAAAAAAAGCAGAAAGTTTAAAAAGACAAGTTAGTGGATCAACCAAACTATCTGCACGCAATAAAGAATTAGTTTTACTCGAACAAGCTGTTAAGGAGGTTTATGGAAAAGCAAAAGAAAAATTAGCCTCATATTCTGAGGAACCAAACTATAGGAATATGTTAATTAAAATTCTTGATGAAAGTATTCCCAATCTTGGTACCACTGATATCATAATAGAATGTCAGAAAAAAGATGTCGATTTCTTTAAAAAACAAATAGAATCACTGAGTTTGAAATATAATAAAAAAATTAAGATCCAGAGCAATCTCAAAAACTCATTGGGCGGATTTAAACTAAAATCGTCTAATGGGTCTATTACTTTGGATAATACTATAGATTCAAGAATTGAAAGACTCAAACCTTTAATAAGGAAAAATATAGCCCAAATTCTAAGAGGAATGGTAAACTAAATTGGTTGCAACAGGAAAAATTGTTTGGGTAAGTGGACCTGCAGTCAGGGCCGATGGTATGTCTTCGGCCAAAATGTATGAAACTGTTGAAGTAGGAGAGTCTAAACTCATTGGAGAAGTAATTCGATTGACAGGTGATGTTGCATTTATTCAGGTTTACGAATCTACTTCCGGCTTACGACCAGGAGAACCCGTAGTAGGCACAGGACAACCTTTATCTGTATTATTGGGCCCAGGCATTATTGGAAAAATTTATGATGGTATTCAAAGACCATTGGAGGAAATAGCTAAAAAATCAGGCGCATTCATCAGTAAAGGAATAGCAACTACCCCAATAGATCTAAAGAAAAAATATCATTTTAAACCTACATTAAAAACAGGTGATAATGTTAATGCAGGCACGATAATAGGAACTGTTGAGGAAACTCCTCTTTTAACTCACAGTATTTTGGTTCCTCCTGATTCCAGAGGTGGTAAAGTTATCGATATTTCATCTGAAGGTGATTACGATTTAGAACAAGTGGTTTCTACTATCGAAAACAATGGTATTAAATCTCAAATGAAAATGTATCATAAATGGCCAGTAAGAAAACCTAGGCCCTATACTGAGCGTTTCGATCCTACAGTGCCTTTGATAACCGGACAAAGAGTAATAGATACATATTTTCCCATTGCTAAAGGTGGGACTGGTGCTATTCCTGGCGGCTTTGGAACAGGCAAAACAGTTACGCTACATCAAATAGCCAAATGGGCAGACTCTAAAGTGGTAGTGTATATCGGCTGCGGCGAACGCGGTAACGAAATGACAGAAGTTCTTGTAGAATTTCCTCATTTAATAGACCCCCGATCTAATAGACCCTTAATGGAAAGGACTGTACTTGTTGCTAACACAAGTAATATGCCAGTTGCAGCCAGAGAAGCATCTATCTATACAGGTGTGACAATGGCTGAATATTATCGGGATATGGGTATGGATGTTGTTCTTGTTGCAGACTCAACTAGTAGATGGGCTGAGGCATTAAGAGAAATGTCAGGAAGATTAGAAGAAATGCCTGCAGAAGAAGGATATCCCTCCTATCTAGCCTCGAGATTAGCCGAATTTTACGAGAGAGCAGGCCGTGTTCGTGCTTTGGGATCTCCTGATAGAAGTGGCTCAGTAACAATTGTTGGGGCAGTTTCCCCATCCGGAGCTGATTTCACTGAACCAGTAACTACTCATACTATTAGATTTATCAAGACTTTCTGGGCCTTAGATACTAGATTAGCATATTCCAGGCACTATCCGTCAATTAATTGGATGCAATCATATTCTGGTTATTTAGAAGATGTATCAAAATGGTGGACTGACACTATTAGTCCTGATTGGTATAAATTGAGAGCAGAATCTTATAATATATTACAAAGAGAAGATACACTTAAAGAAATTGTTAGATTATTGGGTCCTGAAGCATTACCAGATGAGGAGAAATTGGTTCTCGAAATGGCTAGAATGATAAAAATTGGGATACTTCAACAAAATTCCTTTGATAAAGTCGATACTTATTGTGGGCCAGAAAAACAATTAAAACTTGTCCAATTGATGGTCAAATTTTACAATGAATCCCTGAAATCCCTTAAGGAAGGGGTAGCTCTTTCTGATATTCGATCCCTACCCATTATACCTTCGTTACTTAAAGCGAAGTTTGAAATTCCAGATGAACAGGTTTCTAAACTTAACGAATTAGAATCAAAAATGGATACACAATTCAAAGAAATTAAATCAAAAAAAGAGGAGGTAGAACTTATTGTCTGATATTACGAGTAGTGTGGAATATACTAAGGTTGCCGAGATTAAAGGTC
>JAREAI010000136.1:0-8138 GCA_029240435.1 Nitrososphaeraceae archaeon
CAAATACCACAGGTAATAGCTACTTCATTAGAAGAAATCAAGGTCAGCCGTGAAATATCTGCACCTGTCTATCAAATTTGGAACATTATTTCAGATGTCGATAATGAGACAAAATATTGGCCTACATATAAAAATATCAAAAATATCAACAAGATAGATAACATAATCGAAAGAGAGGTCACAGTAACAGCGGGTCCCCTGGATGCTAAAACTCATCAATTTGTGACTGTGAATCCAGAACAAATGGTAATACAAACAAATATCACGGAAGGTCCAGTAACAGGAAGTAGAGTACTCACACTGAGCCCTTCATCTGACATCAATGCAACAAAAATTGATGTGTTGTGGAATATGGATATGTCAGGAATTCCTGCCCTTGCAAGGGGTTTTGCAAAAGATAATTTTATGAAAACAACAGAAGAGGCACTTGACAGAATCGCACAAACAGTTGAATAATAGGATCAATCTCTTTTAGTTTAATAGCATATACCGATCAGATGAAGTAACCATATATAGGAATACTACAAAATTTCATTGTGCTTTTTGACTTTACCATGGTCCCATGTAGCATAGAATTTTGGTGTTATCTCTAATATGATAGCATCTCCATTTTTAATACTATTTGTAATAGCACCCGACATATGATGTTCAATGCTTCCAAGATATTTGACTAGTATCTTTTCAATTATGGGCAGATTATAATTAACATCCTCAGAAATTCTTACTGTTCCTTTACCACGAACTCCTTTGTATGGAATATTGTCATCGTCTATACAATAGTATATGATGTTATTTCTTCTAAGGTTTTGAGTTTTCCTAGAGGCTTTTCCACTTTCTATGTAAATTTTGTCATTGTTATTGTCAAAATAATACCATGTGGGATGTATGTTTGGTTCTCCTTTTTCATCTAAGGTCGAGATGTGAACATTCTTTTTACTATTAACCAAGAAATTCCTAGCTTCATCTTCCGTCATAGGACCACCAAATTCAGGTTCACTTGCATTAAGGATTTTCATAGCATGCTATCACATTGATTGAAATATAAAGAGATAATATCAGTCCTAATATAACACTGCAATAGATACCTAAAGATAGCCTTTTACAATTTTTGGTATAAATTATTATTATGAGCATATACTTTTCATTTGGTTTTCGGTTCTCCTATAGAATATGACGTCAATGTTCTAATAGGATCAGACAGCAGGATGTGTATATTCTTGCCAGCAATCTAAACAGAACTTACCGTTCACTTGGATATTTCAGTTAATCTTTATTCATATGTTCGCCTGAATGTTCAACGGGAGACATCACTGTTTGAAACCTTTCCAAGCTTGGAACAATTGCTCATACTCTGGCGACGCTGGATCAACTAAACCAAGTTGCATCATGAATTTAAGGTCATCACGAATTGCTTTGTTGGTATGAATACATTAGCACCTTTCACCCCACGGAAGGACTCAATCCTAGATCGAATGGATTCAATCTTGAAAACATCTTCGCTAGCAAGTATTACTCCTATTGTGTCTGCTTGATTATGCAGAAATGAAGATAAAATGAGATAATGATGCAATTCGCTAAAGATTTCTTCAATCAAAGCTCGATATGACCTACTACTGCCACTCTCAACTTTAATCTCCAAAAAGAATATGATTTGTCCTTTCATTGCATGAGGATTGGGAAGAATCGTAAATTCTAATATATGGCTGTTTTTCATTCTGTCAAGTCGCCTACGTATAGTTTTGGGTGAGATTGCAATTGCTTTTCCTATCTCAGATATCTCCATCCTTGGATGTTGCACTAATTGTTTTATTATATGGTAGTCAGTTTCTGTAAGGTTATGAGACATCTTGGTGGGATAGATATGGTTCTCAACTACAACTCCAAGAATTGCAGACTGTAATGACTGTAATAGCAATTCAATTTTCTCTTCTGACCCTTCTCTTACTGCAATTGAGAATCCCATAGCTCCCCCAAGTACATGGAATTTGTATTGTACGTCGCCTACCAAATTTATCTTGTCAATTAAGTCTTTGTTTACCATACTCTTTCTAAGTGCAAATGAGCATGTTGATTTATATCCAATGATTGAAGGATTAACCGTTACAATGAACCTTTCTATGACTTTAGCAGAAATCATCTTATCGACTCTTGTCTTAACACTCTTCGTAGTCAAACCAATGGTGTAAGCTATATTTCTGTAAGATAGCCTACTGTTTTTTCCCAACAAGTTCAAGATTTTCAGGTCTGTACTATCAAGGATAAGCCTTTGCAAGGTTAAATGCAGATTTGTTTACAATTATTATGCTTATAACATTATTTTTCGATCTGTTGCTTTAACTATTTTTACGACATCACACGAGTTTATTGCTGCCTGCTCTTAGAACATAGACGTCTGGTCTTGAAAAGAAACGAGGATAAATCTTTAGCAATCAATTTAATATAGCAAAGATAGTGTCGGCGGGGGACAATATGCCATTGTCAAAGTTGTAAGATAATATTCCAATTGATAGAGATAATATGTAATTGTTTATTAGATAATTTCCTTATTATTTTCTATGTACTGGGAGGAATTTTTCAGATCTACTTTTGCCATCATAAGAAAGAACATTATTGTCCCAAATGTACACCTTGAGTAATACAAGAGATAAATTATCTGCAGACATATGGATTCCATATGTCTTTATCAACAAAAAAGGCTCTTGTTAAATCATTTGTAGAAGAAGTTTTCAATAATCACGACATATCAGCCACTGAAAAATATTTGGCAGGATATCGAAATGAAGAATTCAAACAATTCAAAGAATCCTTAACTCCGTTCTTTACAGCGTTTCCCGACATCCATGCAAACATAGAACACATAGTTGCAGAAGACAACCTCGTAGTAGTATTTCTTAATTTTACTGGAACACATAAAGGAGAATTTCAAGGAAGATCACCAACAAACAAACAAGTAAACATAAGATCAGCAGATCTCTATAGAATAGAGAATGAAAAAATTGTAGAACATTGGGATGTAGTAGATCAACTAAATTTGCTGCAACAAACAGGCGCACAATTACGCTCGAACAAGCAAATCAGGAATAAAAAAGGATAATAGCAAAGGTCTAAAAAATTTTGAGGTCACACATTAAGAGTACATCACCCATCTATCATCTATAACTAAAATTCACGGGCAACCTGACTTCGAGTTGCTCCTCTTGCGCCAAAATAAGTTTGCTTTCATATGACCGTTGATATTAGTTTTACACTGCCATTTCCTTAACCTTTGATTTCATCATAGCCCATTTCCAAAACGTTGCTCGACTTCGATTAGTTGTACCATAACTTATTTAGTCAGCGAGCTGATTTTACCATAGCGAGATGACCCCAAGAAGGTTACTGATGTTTGGACCTCTTGTGATAAGGATTCTGGCCGGAATTGCGTTTATAGTAGCTGGATTACCAAAGTTTGAAAACATTGCAGTTACTCAAGGCTTTTTTCAGCAATTTGGCCTTCCTCCTGAACTGGCCCTCCCCATCGGTCTATTAGAAGTTATCGGTGGAATATTTCTGCTTGTAGAGGTGGTAACAAGAATAACTGCTGCCCTTTTTGTAATAGAAATGATCGGTGCTACTCTTGTTGTCGGGTTATCTCAAGGCTTTGTAAGAGGATATGAACTCACTTTGCTGTTAACGGCGATATGTACAAGTCTCTTATTGACAGGTCCAGGAAGAATATCTATTGAGTGGGACGTATTGAAAAGAGAAGTGTTTCCAAGAGCTAAATGTATCATGCAAGACCATAAGGATGCAGTAAAAACAATGTGATATTATAGCTTATCATAAAAAAATGCTCTGGCAACCAAGATTTTTTCAGAATAGTCAACTACAAGGTAGTAGTATCCGAGAGGACACCGTTTGTATCTAAAAGCGTCTTGTTCTAAAATGAGATCCAGAACAATAGCCGCAATAATCGTTAGTGCTTACTCTTTTGTGACAGATACATTCGCAGTTTCCGCCACGACTTCCTATAAATTTTCTTTTATTCACAATGATATTATAGCATTATTAGTATTTTAACCTCTGAGGATCTTGTTTTACTCTTATATGATTGGAACCTTACTCATGATCGACAATACCGCTAAAAAAGTGTAGAAAATCAAAGTGTCTGATGAGTTAGAACCTAAGGTGGTTTTTTATGTCAATAAAAGAGAAAAAGGTTAGTTTGAAAACAATATTGCGTTAAAAGTCACTCTATATCTTGATGTGGGGGTGAACTCCCCAATTATGCAGCTGGTACCTGGAGTGACGAGATCCATGAAATGTCGGAAAAGTGAACCGCAACTTTCATCATTTTGCATCTTTGCGCAGACGTCATCCCGGTGCTTACGATCTCTATAGAAAATTAACTCCAGCCAAACCTCCTCGTCTCGGTTGGCCGAGACAGCTTTAGCTATGTTCGTAAGACCCTCCATGGGTACCTCGATATTGTTTAGCTGGAAGAATGAATGCCAAGCCCCGTATTCCCTAATTATGTCAGCAAATTGTTTATTGAGCCGCATCACCGCGTCATGGTTCTTTTTTTTGTACTCGTGAGACGAATTGATCGACCTCACTTCCAATCCATTCCTCTAGTTCTGTTACGTGTTTGATTTGCTCATGAGCAATACTATAAAGAGTGTAATCTAAAAATATGCAAGGGAGTAATAGTAGTTGCAATACATCAAAGGTCAAGAAAAGAAATCAACTAGCAACGACGAAGGTGTGAACCTTATAATATAGAATATTGAAGGTATCAATATAGAATATAGTAGGCAGTGATGAGAATAAAAGGTAAAACAATACAAGATGCAACCATCGGTCGGTAACATTTAGAGATACTGCTTGATTAGATCTCCTTCCTAAGCTCCTCTGTCAGTGCCTGAGACATATCTGGTCTTCCAATATACTGAGCTCGTGTATTCTGAAATGCAGCAAGCCGCCATTTACCATCACTACCTCTCATGGCTACAAGTGTATGGATTGAATTTCGCTCAGGTTCAATATCTGTTTGCCCGGCCATAATGGTCCCACCAACTATATGCATTATGGCTACATCTGGAGTAAGAAACCGCACACTTCTAATCTTTCCTACCAGACGACTGCCTTTAACGAATGTGTCAAAGAGCTGTTGATGAAATGATGCTATTTCCTGACACCCTTTGAGATGCATACCATCAAAGCCGACAAGATCACCGTCCTCAGCGAACGGAGCAGCAAAGGCATCCCCACTGCCTTTGTTCCAGCCATCGATCATTTGGAAATAAAGAGAACGTACTGCAGTTTCATCATCAGTAAATGATTTTGAGGTTGGCAGCTGAGACATTTGTGACTGCATAAAGCCCTTCCAAGCTTGGAACAATGGTTCATATTGTATAGAGCTTGGACCCACTATACCAAGTTGCATCATGAATTTAAGGTCATCACGAATTGCTTTGTGTTCTACTATTTTTCCATCTTCGCCAATTATGTGGATATGTACTGCTTGATAAGATACATTATGTCCTGTTGGAGGAGCAATGCCAAAAAAGTTTCCTACGTGTTTTCCAGTTACATTCAATATCGATATAACCTTATCGCCTGATGCAATGGTTTCTTGTTCTTTATAATGAAGATCAGCAAAAGCACTTCGTAGATTCTTGACAGTATCTATAAACTCTTCGGGTCCTCTTAGCGTTGACCTGACTGGATCTACTTGTGATTCATGATTAAAGTATTCAGGACTTATGAATTCATGAACTCTGCTCACATCTCCAGTGTTAAGAGCTTCAAATGCTTCTCTGACAACTCTGATACCGGTTGTTTCTGTTTCTGGTTTTACTTTTGATTCTACTTCCTCTTTTCCTTTTTTAGGATTTGTATCTGTAACTTTTTCCATTTTTAATTAAATGAATTAATGTCTGAACATGATAAAAAGTTGATAGGATTACCTAACTACATTTCTGACATTCTATTCTCAATTGTACTCATTTGTTTCCTGTAAGTATCACAAATGGTCAAGTTATGTAGAGTATTCCGTCTTTCCCTATCCTTATCTATGATATTGCTTCTATCGTAAGTGACATGTATATTCTAGTCATGTAAATCTATAAGATAGATAGTAGTAACGTGAGCTATGTAATGAAGATTATTGGTGCCATGGGTACATCCTTAGATATGACTGAGAAAGAAACTTTAGGTTCCTTGAAAGCAGATTAAACTTACAGTTGGCTACCATTGATGAAGTCGGCGATCCTAATATTATCCTCTATCGTTCGAATATGACGATGACAAAAAGAGACTCTTTATTATCACTTCTAAAACGTCAAAAAAGTCCAGAATATTCGCAGGAATAAGAAGACCCTTGAGTTGCCGCTACAACACAAATAACAATAATAATAAAACTTATACAATATGCTCATACAAAAAGATATAGAATATCTTATTAAAGAATTGGTTTCCACATATCTTTAAGCAAGTGTCATTAAACAGTTCAAAACATTATTTCATAAGAGGTTCCATAGCAGGTACCAGACAACTGAACCCATCTACCAGCAAGGTTGAAACTATATGAGGATACTTTATTTGTAGATGCCTAAATAATTGGTATTATCATAAACTCTACTCTTAAACTACGTTTCCAATTAACAGTAACGAAGTTATTTATTTTCTAATATAGGAATTCCTATAATTAATTTTTGAATTGTTATCTGAATCCACTTACATGTAGGGCTCATCCACATAAGAACCTGTGTGTAGTCAAGAGAGAGAATTAGCTGTCATTTCAACGATTAATTAACAGATCTACGACATCAAATTTTTCATAGTCATCAAAGAATTAGAAAAGATCGAGTCTGAATTAATAGTAGAATATTATCTCTTTATTGTTAATTATGTATATATCCGTAGTCATATACAAAATAAGGGCCTATTTCTGAGGATTGGACCCACTTTAGAAGTTAATTTCTCCCATCTTGCCATTACGATAATCTTCTACTGCTTGAAAAATCTCTTCTTTAGTATTCATAACAAATGGACCATATCTTGCTATTGATTCATTTAATGGTGTGCCGCCAATAAGTAGTATGTCTAATGGAGATTTTGAATTTTTGGGTGCTCTAATCACTATTTGTTCTCCATCTTTTTCAAAGATGACCAGCTGGCCTCTATCTATCTCTTCTTCTTGCTTATTGTTTGTTGTCCCAAACATCCCCCGACCGCCAATTACATATGCAAATGTGTTATATTCCTTTGGTACTGGTTGTATTATACTTGCACCAGGTTGCAAAGTGAAATGCACGTACATAATTGGAATTCGTGTCTCTATTACTGCACTAACGCCTAATACTTTCCCTGCAATGACTTTGGCAGTAACAAGGCCATCATCGGTATTTACAAAAGGTATCTTGGAAGATGAAATCTCTTGGTAATGAGGTTTCATCATCTTGTCTCGTTTTGGTAGATTGACCCAAAGCTGAAACCCATGTAATCTTCCTCCATTACGTGCAAACTCTCTCTCTGGCATTTCTGAGTGTACTACTCCAGCTCCTGCAGTCATCCATTGGACATCTCCCGAACCAAGCTTTCCTGCATGTCCTTGTGAATCCTTATGTTCAAACCTACCATCAAGCATATAGGTAACAGTTTCAAAACCTCTATGCGGATGGTTTGGTGCTCCTTTTGCTTCTCCTGAAGATAAGTCTAGAGAACCTATTTCATCTAGGAGTAGAAAAGGGTCAAATTCTGAAAGGGTTTGAGTAGGAAAAGATCTATGAACAATAAAGCCGTCGCCCTCAGTAGTTTGAATACTGTTTATAATCCGGCTAACAGAGCGTACATTAGTATGATCATTAGTGGAGTTTGTTGTTTTCATCATATCTCTATTACTACCAGTGTTGATATTTAAGTCTAGTAGTAATAGACAACTAAGTCAGTTAATAAAATCTAACTTAGTTATGCACTTAATACTCTTCTAATTTTACCAAGTCGAAGGTTATAAGAAAATTTAGTTCTTTTTATCAAAATGATAAGAACGACAAATATAAAAAAAATTGTAAGTAGGAAAGCACTACCAGCTATCTCAGTGGCGATAGCAATAGCTTCTGTTGTTATGACAACAACAGCATGGCAAATACCACAGG
>JAREAI010000393.1:0-2942 GCA_029240435.1 Nitrososphaeraceae archaeon
CGAATAAAATGTAGATATTTTCAATCCTACTAACAGTTCAATTATTGCAATCAATGAAGATATAGACCAAGTTGCGATAAAACCAGCAAAAGCTCCATATTTTATCCCTTTGAATGTCACCATTACCTCATTTTTATTTTTCATGATGGAGAACGTTTTGATCACCTTTTTCATCACATCATAATCTGTTCAATACTACTGTTTTTACTACCTTAAACAGACATGGCTTTATTGTCTCATCTGACATTCTGCATGCAGTGATATGCCAAGTAACTTCGAGAGACAAATAGCTGATCGCAAAGCCGATGACAGAGTATATGACAAGGTTCACGTTTTCAAGCACATTTTCAATATAAAGTAAAACAATATAAGATATTCTCCTAAATAACCTAACAATTGAAAGACAATATCATAACTTGCTTTATGTATGTTAATATACATAATCCAAAATTGGAACTAATTTAACAAATGCAATTAGACTAACTACCAAAAATGTTTTGGTGAATGAAATATTTTATAGCATACCTGAATAGAATTATTTCAAGAAAAAGACTCTACCCCTGGGACGTATATATGTATATATTGATCAACTTCTCACTATATTATTTATTATTATTATGTTTGGCTTGAGTTCCTTTATTTTCTATGAATTAAAGAGAATTCATAATACTTACTCTATTCGCACTTACTACCAAAGTTATAAGCCATATCCCAAAAAAGGCATTCGTATTTGCATGAAGTAGCAAAATGGTTTTTCATCGTCATTTTATCTTTTTCATTCGCTTCTTTACCCAAGACATCTAACATCATTTTTATCTCCTTAACTTGTTTATATGATTCCTCAGAAGAATAGAATTGTACCCATTTTTTGTAAATCCCTCTTTGACTGTAGCTTTTTGACAATTTTTCAGCTATTTCAAAATATGTCCAAGGACAGGGTGTCATGGCTGATACAATTTCGCCCATAGAATCTGTTGATGATATCTGTCTTAAATAAGAAGTATAATTCAAGGTAGTTGTTGCTGTGCTAGGAAACACACCCTTAAGATTTATTCCTGACGATATCCCTAATATATCAAGTATTTGAGTTTGCATTTGCATTTCAAAGTTAGTGGTACTATAGATTAGTCCATCAAACCATTCCCTCATTTTAGGACTATTGGACTTCTGTTTAGCAACTTGCAGAAACTTGCAGAATTCCTGAAGAAAAATATTGTCTTGCTTTAGATAGAATGTAAATTTATCTAATGGTAAAACATCCATAGAAATTTCTGTTATGAAACTGTGATTCAAAATTCTATTCCACGTTTCAATTGAATGTTGCTTCAATACATCTGAAAATGTAATTATTACCATATAGGTTTACTATCATCACCACAATAGCATTATTTCTGTTTCAGGTTTATTAATCCAAGGAGCAAGTTATAGAAGCTATAGGGAAAATACATTATATATGACACCCAGTAAACGTCATCAGGACAAGTTTATTGAAGATATACAAAGCAATCATTCCAAAACCATCGATATGATACTTAATCATGCATACATAGCAGCACAAGAAGGAAATAGGTAGGGAAAAACTAGAGATATTTGTATATGAACAATACCATATAATCTCAAACGATAGAAGAAATTTTGCTTTGATGATATCAAAGGCGTCAAATAATATAGCTATCGAATTATTTGTAGATTGTCTTTTTGTAGAAGTAAATGCTCTGAAAAATTTTCTTCTTATGACAGAAGAATTAGGTATTAGTAGAGAGAAAATAGAGTCATATGAACCATTGGCAGGATGCCATGCATATACTAATTACTTGACAAGACTTGCTGTTTATGGTTCAGATGCAGAAATTCTTACAGCTATGCTTGTTGACCTTCCAGTCTGGGGAGCAAACTGCAATAAAATAAGTATCGCATTAAAAAGGAACTATGACTTTAAAAGTAACTCATGCACATTCTTGGATAAATTTGCCACTCCTTTACCAGAAGAGTTTATCAACAAATCAAATGGTTTGATAATTTCTTCTCTTCCAATAAAAGAAAAGGAGGTACATACAGCTGCTAGATTGATTCTGGACTATGAATTGTCTTTCTGGGATACAATTTACAAATATTCAATCATCATCAAATAATATTATAGTAGAATAGATTTTTTATGCTTTTACAACATATAAAATGATTAATTGGTTAACAAAACAAATTTCAAAGTATGAATCATTTGATAATAATAACAAAGAAGTTAAGAGCCTATCCCAAAATTATCCTCCTGGATACTATAATGCAACAAGCTAATTATACCAATCCAAGGTAGTTCTCTGCTTTCTTTTCATATCTTACAAGTAGTTTCCTGAATCTGTTATGCCATGAGTTTGTTCTTTCAACAACCCATCTTCTACTCACATGAAATCCATCATTATTCTTATTCAAGCTATTATCTTCTCCTCTCTGACGTATGTGTGGTATATAGTATCTTTTGATAGACTCATGTTCTATCTCCTGAAAATCATATCCTTTGTCAAGACACAGGTTCTGTTTCTGTGAAGAAGATCTTCTTCTTCTTCTTTTTACCAAAATACCATCTATTGTCTTTATTGCAGCCTTCATATCATGTGTATTTGCAGCAGTGATAACAACAGATAATGGAATACCTTTCTTGTCTGTTAGTACATGACGCTTTGTTCCTAGTTTGCCTCTATCAGTTGGATTTGGGCCTGTCAGATCCCCCCTAAAGGTGCCTTTATAGACACACTGTCAAGTGACTGCCAAATCCAGCTAATACCTCTGAGATCATCATATACTTCCAACAGCCTAACCCACAATTTGTGAAATACTTTAGACACTGTCCATTCCTGAAATCTTCTATGACATGTAGAACCAGAGCCATATTCCTTTGGTAACATTTTCCATTGACATCCAGTTCTCAAAACATAGAGAATGCCATC
>JAREAI010000394.1:0-4133 GCA_029240435.1 Nitrososphaeraceae archaeon
TAAGAGAAGCTGAAGAGAGGGCTAGAAAAGAAGCTGAAAGTAAAGCTAAGGCAATAGTAAGAGAAGCTGAAGAGAGGGCTAGAAAAGAAGCTGAAAGTAAAGCTAAGGCAATAGTAAGAGAAAGAGAGCAGAAAGCGAATAAAGAAATTGAGGATAAAGTTAAGGCTATTACAAAAAATATAGAGGATAAAGCAAAGAGAGAAGCTGAACAGAGATTTAAACAGATAGTGAAAGAAGCTGAAGACAAAGCTAAGGTAGAGGCTGTAGAGAGGGCTAGAGTCATAGTTGAGGAAAGAAAGCAAAGAGCTAAGAGAGAAGCTGAGGAAAGAGCGAAAAAAGAAGAGCCTCTGAAGAAAACAGTTAATTTAGATGAAGAGCAACCTTTTCAAATAGGTGTTACAATTGCCAAATTACTAACATTGTCATGGAATTCCCAAGAAAATCCATCCAAAGTCCACATTTTTAATAGGAGAATCCATCACGGTGAGATTGGGACTTTGTTAGGATTATCGAATCTTTGCACAAAATACCCGATCCCTGCAGGAATTCTCGCAGGTATAGCATCTGGTCTCGTAAAGGATGATGATGACGATATGAAAGAATGGTTCACATTTAAGAAAAAGAATAGTTAATCTGTAGTAATAGTTGGTAGTAAAAGATAGTATATTGTTTCTTCTTCTTGATTCAAAATATCCTATTATTATGGAAATCCTGTAATTAGGGAATAGTTGTAATTAATTAATTTCTTTCTCTGTTGTGGTTGATGTGGATATATCCTAACAAGCTCATGGATATAGTGAAAAACGTATCAGGACAAATCCAGCTGTAATTGCACATATGCTATATACCTGTATTTTAATTCTAGGAGTTATATAGGTCTGCATCAAAATCTTTATAAGCAATTACCAAAAGATGCCACGTATCTATATGGAAATGGATACAAAAAATACTCAGAATGTGCAAACAAATTCAAAGTACATAGAGACATTTAGTTAAGGAAAATTTGTAGATAAGGCTCTAGTAAAGATAGATAGATGGTCAAAATTATTGGTTATAGATAGCTTATGAACCAAATGCATATTTTTGTCTGTTATCAGTTTTTTAAGCAGATCAGAACAAAATTTGGAAAAAGGAAACCGATCTACACTGATGGCGCTTATTACTGGTATGATGATATGCATGTAAATGGTTAGGCTTAATACATAATATATGGAACTGAACTTAAGAATATTATAGAAAGATTTATTCAGCACAAATAAAAGACAGAACTGAATGCTTGGATGATGACCATTTTCCATATAGAATAAAAAAGTGCGATAGACAACAACAACATGTCAGAATTGGCTGAAGATGTTTGTTTGCATATTTTATTTTTAGAGATGAAATACTCATAGGATAATAAAATTTAAAATTTTTTTTTATTAGATGGGGCTAATTTAACAGAGCCGGAAAAACATATGCAATCTTAAAATAATGTCCTCGGTATTAAATGATATGACGGCTAATATACCGAAGTGGAATATTTCAGGAGACTGGTTTGATGTTTGCAAGTGCAACATACCATGTCCATGTGAGTTTGCCCAGGCTCCAACTTATGGGGACTGTGATGGTGTACTGGCGTATCATATCGGAAGTGGAAATTACGGCGAAACATCTCTTGATGGATTGAACGTGTTAGCGCTGGGATACTTCAAGGGTAATGTCTGGGCAGGTGAGACGAAAGTAACTATTGCTCTCTTTTTCGACGAGCGAGCTAATCTACAGCAGCGAGAATCTCTGCAGATGATTTTCAGCGGGAAGGCAGGCGGGTTTATGGCAGAATTTGCAAAGCTCATAGGAGATATGCGCGGACTTGACTTTGCTCCAATTAAATTTGAAGTAGCAGATGACCTTTCTTATTGGAGTGCAGAGATACCAGGAAAGGTAGTTGCAAAGGCTGAAGCCTTAACTGGACCTATGACTCCGGTTGGCAAACGAGTACAAACTCTTAACCCTCCTGGAAGTGAAGTAGGACCGGGTACAGTTGCAACATGGGGCAGAACGCTAACTAACGAAGTGGATGCAATGGGCTTCAAATGGGAATGGAATGGTAGATCTAGCAAGCACATTCCGTTCGACTGGAGTGGACCATGAATACTGTCTCTAATTGGTTTTGTTTTCTTTGGAGATGGATGAGAGGGCTTACTATCTATCATCCTCCAGCACCAGAGGATACTTCTCCTTCTTTAATTCCTCTCTGCTGCTATTGCTCCTGCGGGTGGAGTTATAACATTCTTCTCTGTCTTCTTAAGAGTTAGTATCTGCGCTAATACCCAATGTAGTGTTTTTATCTCTGTCCATAAGTTGTCAGTATATGCTCTATTATGATACTCATGCATTTCCCGATTTTTCTGTATGATTCTATTGTGCAGTATGTTCTGGAGTATTTTTAATAGAGATGGTGGTTGTTGTTGTGGGGCGGTACTAATTTTTCTTTTTGTTCCTCTTTCTCTTCTGATGCTGATTCATTCATTTTATTTAGTTTGACAAGTGCTATGTATAAGATATGAATTGAAGCAGCATCCTAAAAACAATACAATCAAACAAAGGTTATTTGTTTGTAGCAACTGTAATACTAAATAATATTCCAAATTGGCTAATGATAATAAGGAAAAAAAGAAGTATGGTTCTCTAGATGACATATTCATTCTTTGTGAAACATGTTATTGGTGTGCTACATATTTTGATAAATCTAGATTACCTACAGAGAAATGTCCTATGTGCTTAAACACAGAAATGTCAAGCTTTCCTATTTTACCCAATGAAGCTTTTACATTTAATTATAACGATAAACGTGGAGTAGAATTAGAATTTAGACCTAGGAAGAAGAAGAAACAAGAATGAAAAACCATGAAGTACGTGGAATAACAGGCTAATATAATCCAATTTCGTTCTATGACATCTACTAAATCATATCAATGGTCCTTCCACACGTTTTTCCACGCAATAAGGATGTTATTAGAAATTTCAGACTTTTCCCCAAATTCTGCGGAAATTCCCCACACTATTCCCACCGTATGGAATACGAAAAAGTCTTGGTATCATCCTATTATCATAATATGATAGATTAGAAAGATATTATGAATAACAGCCTAAAGCTTTGAATTAGTTTGCCTTATTAAGATATTATAATAACTATAACAAATGTGAGTTGCAAAATAAAGTCAACTCTGTCCCACATCTCACCTAACCCGCTAATTATATGTCTTATGGTGTATTTTTAATAACTATAAGTTATACATGCACATCGAGTAACGCATCTCACGTTTAGGGATCTCAAAAATAGCTGAAATAAATGAATAATATAAAATTAGATGTTTTACTATATAGTTAGCAATAGTAAAAAAATTAAAATGATATATAGTTTAGAAATGTGTAAAGCTAATGCATTCGCAGAGTAAAGTTGGCAAACTATAAATTATTATAACATATATATCTAATACTTTCCATTTGCTATGTTCGTTAGAGATCAGGCATAATATTATCTTTTAATAGTAGTAACGAAATTGCAAATTACCTTGAAAATTGGTATTCTTTTACCATTAGCTGGTCAACAAGCTACAAGAGAAAATATAATTCAGACTGCAAAGCTAGCTGAACAAGAGGATTTTGATTCTCTATGGGCTTTTGAGAGACTTCTTTGGCCTTTAAATCCACAAACCCCCTATCCTGCAACTCCAGATGGTACTCTTCCTATCGAGTACCAGAAAGTATTTGACCCATTAGAAACACTTAGCTATTTAGCTGCAATTACAAAGAAAATTGCATTAGGAACATCTGTAATAGATATGCTTTTTCATAATCCTGTAGTATTAGCAAGAAGGTTTGCTACACTTGATGTTCTATCAGAAGGAAGAGCTATGTGTGGCCTTGGGATTGGTTGGTCAAAAGATGAATATCAAGCATCTAATATTCCCTTTATTAATAGAGGTAAAAGAGCAGATGAATTTATTCAAGCTTTGAAAAAGATATGGACAGAAGATGTTGTAGAGTTCAAAGGAGAATACTATAATATTCCAGCATCAAAAATAGGACCTAAACCTATTCAAAAGCCGCATATTCCGATTTATCTTGGTGGATTTAGTCCAAATACA
>JAREAI010000137.1:0-6911 GCA_029240435.1 Nitrososphaeraceae archaeon
TCCATTAGAACTCTTTCTCTACCCTTATAAACAACACATTATTACCTCTAATTACAACTTTACCGTAATTTGCGAGAACATCTTGACCATTATATTCCTCCGCATCCATAAGTATTAGGTTCATGTAGGAATCGACATTATTCATTCTACCCCTGTATTCTATTTCACTCTTCAATCTCACGGCAACCCTCCTATTTATGAAACGCTGTAAAGTAGACAAAGGCCGCTTTGGTTGCTGCTGAGATGGCGATGAAGATGACATTCAATCAATCACTTTGCAATTGAAGACATCATGGCTAGAATAAAAAGGTTCCTCAGAGAGCCAACTAGATTTATTATAAATAAGTATATCAAATAAAGAGTTGTATATGATTATATCTACAGGATCATTATCACTCGATCGTCTTTTAGGAGGTGGCATTCGTACTGGCTTACTTACAGATATTTACGGGCCAAGTGGTACTGGAAAGTCTCAATTGTGTTTTTCATTATGTGTTAACTCTGCCAAATATTTAAAACAAAAGGAAATGATAATGTTTATTGATACAGTAGGAACATTTAGACCTGAAAGAGTTTCTGAAATTGCAAGACAAGAGATAAATAATGAAATCCTTGATAAAATTATATTCATTAGAGCCTTTTCTACGAATGACCAGATAAAATCCCTTAAGAAAATCTACGATATTAAACCCCTGTTAATAATAATAGACAGTGCAACATCGCTATTTTCAACTGAGTATGGAGGTGCCTCAAGACACCTAGTGTTAATGAATCATCTACATGAACTATCTTTTGCGGCTATTAATCTTGATTGCGCAGTTGTAATAACTAATATGGTCCGTAATATTCCTGTTGTTAGAACAATAACTGATCAAGGTGACAATAAAGTCAATAAAGTGATAAAAACACCACCAACAACAACAACAAGCAATTCATATCAACAGCGCGAATTTATGGGAACATCAGTCTCGATCTATTCACATATTAAATTGAGGCTTGAAATTGTTAACTCTGAAAAATCGATAGTTAGAGCGAGTCTTATGCAACCAACACGTAGAGGTCAAGTAAGCTTTAGGATAATATCCAGAGGTTTTTCAGATCAAATTCAATAATAATAAGACGGTTATTAATAGAAATATAATAATTCTCTCTTTTGAACCAATGTGTAATCTCGTAGAGAATAACCAAGTTTCTATCTAATTGTAGATTTATATATATATATATATATATATAAATATATATCATAATTGTTATTTTATTGTGTGCTAATTAGCTCATATCATCATTAAACAATAGCGATTAGTTTTAGGCAGATTTCATAATTGCATAAAAAAATAAATAAACATTATATAAATACATGATAAAAATCAAAACAGTCAGAATATATAAGATATCTAATTATCATGATATTATTGAAGTGTTGATTATCTCTTTCTTAATCTAGGTTTAAATTAATAATAGTTTGTTATATGTATCAACTTTTAGTTGACTTCTAGGTCAAAATTCCATTTATATATATAGATATAGGACTGGTTTCTTAATTTATAGGTGGTTGCAATTTTAGTTGCTCTACACGCTAAATTCTTAAACAAGTATACAAATAAAATTATCCAAGGTAAATTAACAGTGGACAATTTGGAAATGATTTTCGAAATGCAAAGGTCATTGGCAGAAATTATCAAATCACCTAGATACCCAAGACAGAAGGAAGAACGTATATCTGCTCTTAGCACCGCAATTATCCATGAGGCGATAGAACTTCAGAGGCTCACAAATTGGAAGTGGTGGAAAAATCCTGTTTCGTTTGATGAAGACATGGCAAAAGAGGAGATAATTGATATATGGCATTTTGTAATCCAGGCATCACTTGAACTTGGAATGACGCCTTCTGACATTTTAAAAGAATATTCCAAAAAAAATCAGGTCAATAGGAATAGACAAGAATACAACTACTGACAATGTCATAGAATAAATCTATCCTATCAATATCTTTAACTCCTTAATCAAAATCTTTATTTCCTGCTCTACTTGTTTTACTTTCGCGAGGAAATTCAGAAAGACAAGGACGGTGCATGTACATAATTTTACTATGATCGTTGAGTCTATTTTCATGTATTAATAATAATAACAAGAACAGCACTTGTAGTGCTAGGTATGCCTCTCTCTCTATATACTGTGCTTATTAAAACAATTTGCCTTCACTATATATGTATATAGTGTTCATATTTGTATAGCATTAAAACATCATCATCATAATCTACCATCAGCATTATCAACTTTCTTTCTAAAGTTATTATCTAAATTAAACCCCAAATTACCTTGTTATTGGACTTACTTCGATAAATGACGCTTCACCTTCTTTCCAAGGATCTATTCCAAGCCATGAGTTTCTATGGAACATTTTGTATAGTCGACTAAATTCTTTTCCTCTATCGATTATAGTTGTTCTATCCTGGACACAAATTGCCTTATTACCTACAGATCTATAAGAATCTACAACTAGAGCAATTCGGCCATTTTTGATTAGATTTCTATATTTTCTGGTATTAAAGTCAGTTGCAAAAAAAGGAATAAAACATCTTCAAATACATAAGATGTCGGGAACTATGTGTGAATATTATCGTGACAAGTAGCTATCCTACAACACTTGTTGCTGTTAAGAAATTCTTTTTCTTTGTATTAAAATTGACAATAGGCATCAGCTGTATTAGAATTAAGATTTAATATTTAATAATATTATAACCTATTTCAATAATATAAATAAATTAATAAATTAATTAATGTATATAAATACACAAATTCAAAGTAATCACACTTAATATGTAAATTTTATATATATGTGTGTGGTATCTATCGCTAAGCAGAGAATAATAATAATACACATATCTGATAATCTAAAAGAAAACTTTAGTAAATATTGTTATTAAGGCAAATATCTCAGAAAGGAAAATGCGTTAGATGTCTTGTTTATCTCTTTTGAACAATCTTATAATAGTACTGTTTCTATGAATTAATATATATGAAACTGTGATACCAAAGAGACAACATAACTACTTTTATATTTGATCTAAAACTAGTCATGGAATTATATTAACAATATGTCTTCAGAAAAAGGGCTGGTTATTGTTTATACTGGTAAGGGAAAAGGTAAAACTACTGCTGCATTGGGAATAGTTCTGCGGTCAGTTGGTCATGGATATAAGGTTGGAATGATTCAGTTTATCAAGGGTGAATGGTATTATGGAGAACTTACTAGCTCGAAGAGATTAGAGCCGGAATTTGAAATGATTGCAGCAGGTAAAGGATTTGTTGGAATTATTGATGATGACCACCCAGCCGAGGATCATCAAAAAGCAGCCAAAGAAGCAATAGCACTTGCAAAGGTGAGGCTATCATCAGGCAAATACGATATCATCATATTGGATGAGATAAATTATGCTGTGAAATTAAATTTGGTATCGCTACAAGACGTTCTTGACATTGTTAAAGTAAGGCCTAAAAAAACAAGCTTGGTTCTAACCGGTAATTATGCACCTGAAGAAATTATTGATGTAGCAGACCTTGTAACTGAAATGAAGGAGATAAAACATCCTTACCGGTCTGGCATTAAAGCCAAAAAAGGAATTGATTATTAATACAAACACACTTTATATTATGTTGTTTCCTTGCAAGTTTTTTTCAAGCCTCTGCAACTAAAAAATTAAATCAATTTAATTTTAATCTTAGGGCAGAGCAACCTTAAAGTATGTCATTTGTACGGTTTACCTTTGCAAATGACCACCGCCGAGATTAAAAGACTTCCCGAGGCCGGCGATATTGTTCTTGCGACTATCAAGGAAATTACAGGCCACGGGGCTTATGTTATTCTAGATGAATATAACGCTATGATGGGCTTTCTCCATATATCTGAAATTGCAACAGGATGGATACGTAATATAGAACGATACGTAAAACCAAAACAGAAAGCAGTATTAAAAGTAATAAGGGTAGACAAAGCCAGGGCAGAGGTTGATCTTTCACTCAAGCAAGTATCCGGAGAAGAGCGTAAATCCAAGCTAATAGAAGTAAAAAAGAATGAAAAAGCCTCTGCATTTATGGAGATAATAAAGGTAAAAGCACAGATTAACGATTCTCAAATTAAGGAAATAGAAGATAAGATACTCCAGAAGTACGATTACGTATACGACATTTTTGAGACAGTAGCAAGAAAAGGAATTGATGCGATTCAAAATCTAGGTTTGCCTGAAGCAGCGGTAAAGGCTATTGAAGAGGAAAGCAGCAAGATACAGGTCCCTCGTGTAGAGATCAGAGGAATATTAGAAATCTCTTTAAAGAAATCCGATGGCATAGAAGTGATCAAAAATATATTATCGGCGGTTGAAACAAGCAAGAGCAATACAAATATCAATATTACTTATATTGCTGCCCCAAGATATAGAATAGTAGTAGCGGCAGATAATTTTAAGATAGCTGAGAAAGCATTGAATAATCTTATAGAAAAAATTCAAACTGCTATTGAGAAACATAAAGGCAATTTTAATTATATCCGTCAGGAATCTAAGAAATCTCATCAGGGATAGATATAATCAAATGAAACACCTTATCCGAAAGTGTTCTGCATGCAATAGATATACCCTTAGGCGCCTGTGCCCAAAATGTAATGCACCTACAATGGATCCGCATCCTCCAAAATACTCACCTGACGACAAGTATGTTAGATACAGGATCGCAGATCGTTATGCCCAAGTAAACACAGAGCATCATACTAATAATAATATACAAGATGATGTATTGTAGCTCATTCTATGAATATTTTTATTATCCTTATAAGTTATTAATTCTGAATATAAAGTTAACAAGATACATCAAAGTGCCACCACGTCATCTGCTATTGAAATGGGATTCATATGGATTCTTTAATGTATCATATTCACATTAGTAGGGAGGAGTATATATGATTCCATTTCTAAAAGTTATGGGTTGACTTAGTATCGTATAGATATATTGTCGGAGCAACTTTAGAAGTTGTTCCAAGTATTGATTGAAATTGGGTTATAAAATAAAATAAAAAAGAAGACAAGAAACTTTTCTTTTATTTTATGACAAAAATGTAACTCAAAGCTTATTGATTGCTCTGACTATTATTATTTAAGACCGTTACATTTGTCATACCCATTGTGGTGTTACTGGGTGTAGCATTAAGAATATATTCCGCTGCTGTGCTTGTCGCCTCATCTCCTGCGCTACGTGATATATTAAGCACCGATGAAAATAATGAGAGACCATTGGTCTGATTACTCATTAGCTCAGTTGCATTTGTCATTGGGGTTTCTTCTTGTGCCAGAGCCTTTTGAAGGAATGGACTAATAGTGAAAAGCGATGACACTACGATCACTGCCAAAAATCCAATTCCAGAAAAATTTACATACCCTGTCGGATATTTTTTATTCATAAAGACACAGAGGCTTCGCATGAATTTATAAATTTCTACCCACTATTCTAGGTGAAAGTATCAGATACAATGATAATAAGAGTATTTCTTCTCAAGACTTTAATCAGAGTCCAATAACAGAGTGAAAGTAGAGTATTCCCATAATGGCTATAATATCTCTATAAAAGAGAAACAGTTAATCTATCAATAAAAAATAATAAAAAAAATAATAAAAAATGGAGGATGTTGCTGGCTTTTAGATATTCACACACACAATAGTAGTTGATTTATCTTCCTATGCAAAGCCCACTAGGATTGCTTATTTGACAATTGTTGTCAGAAAAGCCGTTCTGATTGACGTTTGTAGCTAAACCGTTAGCATTGTTCAGATCAACCTTGTTTCTTAGCACATTGTTGGATGCTATACTATTATCACTGCTCTGAGGATCAACGAATATTCCGTTTTCACTTTCTATCACATTGTTTGTCGATATTAAAGATTCACCAGTGGCTACAAATGTAATCCCAGCCAAAACATTGCCAGTCAGGAGGTTTTCTCTTAACTCAAGACCGTTACTTGAATGCGATGCGATCCCAATACTATTACGAGTAATTATATTCTGCATTGCTTGCAATCCTTCTGTACCAGTTGAGAAAACTGCGATTTGATTATCTTCAACGATCAATTCAGATATCATTGTACCTTCAGCACCTGAAGCTAAAATTCCTGCTTGGAATTGCTCTATCGTTCCTGGACCTTCAATTCTTACACCGTCCTGATTACCTACTGATACTCCTACTTTTGAGCTGTCTGGACCTGGACCCATTATTGTATGACCGTTCAGTCTTATGGTTGTATCGTCTGCTCCTACAATCAAGCCATCGCCGCTACAGTTTAAGTTAGAATTCAATTCTACAAGTCCTTCAACAACTTGTCCGCAAGCAGCAGTAGTAGTTGGCGTTCTAGTATCTCGCTGGTCTTGTCCTTGTAATTGGTTTTCTTGTTCTTGTCCTTGTGATTGGTTTACTTCTTCTTCTTGTTGTTGTCCTTGTGCCATTGAGGAAATCGGTTGCATAATTAAACCGCCTATCACTGCAAATGACACTATTGTCGCTACCATGTATGCCATCATAGTTTGTTTCATTCAGTAGAGTATCCGGGTCAAACTATTTATGCTATACTCTTATTTCTATTGTAACTAAGTATTTGCGATATTAATTGTAACTATCTATTAGTATAACTAGTCGTTCTACTACATTAAGTATCTAGCTGAATGTCTACTAAATAAATTATATTAGCAATTTTATAGTAACCCTATACATTTAATTTTTTTCTCAATATTTATAAAAATATGAGATACGATTACAATGTATTAAGGAGAGCCATTCATGAAATCATATTATTATCATTCTACATTAACGATTGGGTGGAGAATCTTTAACCATATTGAAAATTCTTCTTCACCTACCTATGACTTTT
>JAREAI010000138.1:0-6878 GCA_029240435.1 Nitrososphaeraceae archaeon
CTGACTTTACATCGTCCTGAAAAGAGCTAAAGTCTAGAATGGTATCGGTTCCACTGCCACAGCTAAAGTTATCAGCTCCATTCCCCCCATCCAAAGCGTCATCTCCGCTGCCACCAAAAAGCATATCGTCTCCATTTACACCTCTCACGTTGTCGTTACCCTCATCTCCCTGAAGATAATCATCACCATTTCCTCCAGTTATGGTGTCATCCCCGCTGCTCCCTTGAACTCTATCATCACCATTCTCTCCGTCTATATTATCAGCAAACAGCGTGCCTTCAATTATATCTGGTTCATTTCCTCCCTGCATAGATTCTTGTATGGGCAAGTTATCTATCGGTAATCCTTGTGGAGTTGGAGTTAAGGTCGTTGGCGGCTGTAGCTGAGACGGTGGCTGCGCCAGTTGTCCTTGTTCTTGGTTTGGCATCAATGTTTGTGTTGGTGATGTTGTGATAGTAGGAGTGGTAGTGGCAGCAGCAGTTGCATTCTGGTCTACTGTTACTCCAGTAACATTTACGCTATACCATTTGGTTAAGTTATTACCAGTCGTAATAGATGGTAAACAAGATAGCCTTGCTGTTATTTCATTTATTCCTTCTTTAATAGAAGTATAGTTAGGGCTTAATATAAAAAACCACTTAGAATAGTCGCTTGCTTGGCCTATACTCCCATTTGCAGTTGCCGGTTGATATGGTCTTACACTGTTCACAATAACAGACACTTGGCAGATCTCATCAAATGGATTATCTGTAGACTTACCACTCACTGTTAGGCTACTGTTGACTGGGATTGTCTTACCTCTTTCAGGAGATGTGATATTTACACCTATTGTTTGAGCTTGGAGCTGTCCAGAGATGATACCGGTATGAGAGATGACTAAAATAAGTACAACAATGCTGGCAATCAATAACGGCGAACATAATGGTACAAGTGCATAGGTGTATAGCATTTATCCCCTATAGATGACGTAATCGATATTATAGCTTCCTGTTAACTAATAGAAGGTTAGAAATGATAACATGTGAATGAGTAAGACTATACGAAATCATTTCGTATTATGATATATGAACTCTAAATAGTTTGACAATGCTCATTAAATGACGGATGCCAGTAGCTGAATAGAGTGAGGTGTGACAGCTTTAACTTGAAGGTTAAATTCATGCTGACCACAGTTTGTATCCTTATCGTGTTCCTATATCTTCCTATTCCTCTTACTTTTTCTCAAGTCCCAGATATCTCCAAGTATGGAGTAAAAATCACATATCCTACTAATGGCGAAATGGTTACTGTGGGTGAACTTACAATACATGGTACTGCCAGCTATAATACCACGTTTGGTGATTGTACAGTATATGCTGATTGGAATGACTTGGAGCCAATGCAAAAGACGACTCCTGCTGGGATGAATTATACAGAGTTTGGGAGAACAAATGATTATTCAAGATGGCTTTTTACTTATACAGATAAATACCATGTAATAAATGAAGGAACAAATGAATTGACTGCCAAACTATCTTGTGATATAGGTCCTTTTAACTCTACAAAATACGATTCAGTAAATGTTATTGGTATTCTTGGAGACTAAACTAGAATCAGCATCATCTTAGTACAAATTCATCCAATATCGATCTTTATTTATACTATTTGTGATGACAAGTCTATGAATCAGCTATTTTAGTGACTGCCTAGTTACATAGGAAATCTTTTGTAAATGCTTAATTATAGTTCTGTCCCCAAGAATTGTTTTGTATGCGCCAAGTTCTCTCTGACTGCTGACGTAGAGCATCAGTAGCTTTTACCAGTTACACAAACTTGTGGCCACAACTGTCACAATATTTAGCATCATCTCTATTTTCACTTTGACAATTCGGGCATTTCTTCAGTGTCTGTGTAGCAAAGTAATGAGAAATGACCTCTTTTATCTTCCTGTCTAAAATCTCGTTTCCAATTGCTGATGCTGAGAGTCCCCCGAATTGTGCAGACAGCAAATCTATTATTGCCTTAACGACTGTACCTATGTATATTAGGCCGTAATCGTTTGCCACTAATTGTAACTTTGTACTGTCCTGCTGATTACGAGTGACTTCTAATTTAACTGGTGCATTTTTAAAATCTGGATTGGGTATTTCAGTTTGACCAAGAATCCTGCCCATACGTTGGTTAACTTCTATTGCCAGGTCATATTCTTTGGGATAATTCTGTTTGAACCACTCTAATATATTAGGCCTATTTGTACTAGACATCTGTAACTGTATTTCAACAGTAATAATTAACCATGTTGGACTCAGGGGGTTGTTATCTTCGTTTTCTACTTTAGAAAAAGAAGAGAGGTTATTTGAACTCAGAGTACTCAGGAGTATTCACCAGATTTAACGATAAAACTTACAGACAAGGAATATAATCAATATGTAAAGAAAGTAGTCAAAATATTGCATAAGGTTGAAAAAAGAGATGGAATCCAGAGAGACTGATACATATTAAAAAATACATATTAGAAAATAAAGGCAAAAGGATAATTGTAAGAATTTAGTATAGATTATAAGAGGAAGACTAATGGGCGAAGATTTTGTTAAAGTTGCTGAGACAGAAGATGTTCAGGTCTCACAAATGATGGCAGTCGAAGTTAATGATGAAAAGATATGTCTTGCGAATGTTAACGGGAAATATTATGCAATAGGTAATGTTTGTACTCATATGGGTGGCCCTCTTGCAGAAGGAAAACTTGAAGAATACATAGTTCAGTGTCCTTGGCATGGTTCTAGATTTGATATTAGGAGTGGTGAAGTAGTCAGGCCTCCTGCAATGAAACCTGAGTCAACCTATGAAGTAAAAGTAGAAAATAATGATATATTAATTAAGAAACAAAAAGAGAACAGCTAGTATAAAGTAAATGTGTATCTATAATGTTTGCTATGCTTTTCGTAGATTGGCCACATGAAGTCATTTAAAGACCTCTATCAAAGTAAAGAAAATTATAGCTGGGAGAATATTACATCAGGCAATAATGAATCTTCCTGGTATGCTAACCTAGAAGAACCAATAAAATCTACCAAGTTAACTGACAGTGTTCTTTCTTCATTAGGAGGAGAACCAGTGGATGTGGCTATAATAGGTGGCGGAATTGCTGGTTTGACCACTGCTTACTTGCTTTCAAAATCAGGTAAGAAAGTTGCTGTAATTGAAGATGGTTACATAGGAAGTGGGGAGACAGGCAGAACTACAGCTCATATTACACATGCATTAGATGATAGATATTACAATCTTGAGCAGAAACATGGATTAGATGGAGCGCGTAGCGCAGCCAATAGCCATACTGTTGCCATAAACCTTATTGAGTCTATCGTAAAAGAAGAAAATATTGATTGTGATTTTGAAAGGCTAGATGGATTTTTATTCCTTGATCCAACTGACACGAAAGAATCTTTAGATAAAGAACTTGAAGCAACACATAAGGCAGGAATAAACACAACTGAGATACTAGAGAAGGCACCTTTGCAGTCATTTAACACAGGACCCTGCATACGTTTTCCTAATCAGGCTCAGTTTCAGCCATTAAAATATCTTAGAGGTCTGTATTATGCTATAATAAGAAATGAAGGACAAATTTTTACTGAGACACATGTCCAAGAGATTAACTCAGATAGTATTAAAACTATAGATGATTATACACTTAAAGCCAGAAATATTGTAATAGCTACTAATGCTCCTATAATCGATAAAAGCAAAATCTATGATAAACAAAATGCATTTAGAACCTATGTGATTGGAGCAAGAATAAGAAAAGGAGCGGTTCCAACTGCACTATATTGGGATACAGGAAATCAGAATTCAGAAAATCTTGTGGCTCCCTACCATTATGTCAGAATCCAAAAAAGGGATAATGATGATGTTAACGATGATAAAAACTATGATTTGCTTATTATAGGAGGAGAAGATCATCAGACAGGAAACTTTTCATCCGATGATGATATTGAAAAACGTTATTCCAGATTAGAATCATGGGCTAAAGATCGTTTTCCCATTGAGGCAATAGAATATCGATGGTCTGGTCAAGTAATGGAGCCACAAGATTCCGTTGCATTCATAGGTCATAATCCAGGAGATAACAGAAACAATATCTATATTGCGACAGGTGATTCTGGAAATGGAATTACACATGGTACAATAGCTGGAATTCTTCTAACAGATCTGATTCTAGGAAAGAGTAATCCGTGGACTGCTTTATATGATCCTTCAAGAAAGCCTAGAAAAGTGGTTGGTACAAAATCTGAAGAAGGAGGAGAAGCACAATCCCAGGGAGCAGGAAAACCAATTGATCAAGATGAGCAGGAGAATGACAAAAAAAAGTCATCTTCTAAAAGTGAAGATAAGATGGTATCTCTTGAAAATTTAAAGGAAAGACAAGGTATAGTTTTAGAAGAGGAAAAAATAGCCGCATACAAAGATCATAAGGGACAACTACACACATATTCTGCGGTATGCACTCACTTGGGTTGTACTGTAACTTGGAATAATTCAGAAAAATCATTCGACTGTCCATGTCATGGTTCACGCTTTTCTTCATCAGGAACAGTAATTAATGGACCTGCTAATACTGCACTAGAAAACAAGCAAGTACATAATTCATAACTATGTTTAAGATCAAATGTGCTGATTGTGGATGCTATCCAAAGATAGCAATTCTCCTCGAGTATGTCTAAATTGCCCATAGAAAGAATGTTGTTGCTGCTGGACTTATCAATCAATTATGAGGTCAGTTTCCCCAAGTTAATCTAAATTTGAAGAATAGGTAAAAGTAGCAACATGAGGAGGAACAAGAAGACTTCCATTCCTATAAAATTAGGCCTAAGAGCAAACATAAATCAATTTTCTATTCTTGTTCTAGTTAATGCATTTGTAGGTGCTATGATTGGTCTTGAGCAAACTGTAGTTCCACTTATTGGTAAAGATGAATTTGGAATAGAGTCCAATGCATTGATTGTATCATTTATCGCTAGTTTTGGTGCAATCAAGGCCATTTTGAATCTTTTTGCAGGTAGTATGTCTGATAGATGGGGAAGAAAGAGGATGCTAGTGTTGGGGTGGCTATTTGGCATACCAGTTCCATTTATCTTGTTATTTGCGCCTGACTGGAATTGGATTATTTTTGCCAACGTGTTGCTTGGAATAAATCAAGGTCTGGCCTGGTCAATGACTGTGAATATGAAAATTGATTTGGTAGGCAAGGAAAGAAGAGGATTGGCTTTAGGATTAAATGAATTTGCAGGA
Organism: Nitrososphaeraceae archaeon; assembly: GCA_029240435.1. Lineage (GTDB taxonomy): Archaea > Thermoproteota > Nitrososphaeria > Nitrososphaerales > Nitrososphaeraceae > JAJNBK01. The sequence goes on from JAREAI010000138.1 coordinate 5,269, forward strand.
TATGTCTCTGTTGCAGTAGTGGGATTTGTTACTGGATATATTGCAGCAATATATGGATTGAAACCCTACCCATTCTTTCTTGGTATTGTATTTGCTCTACTTGGTTTCATAATCTCTTGGCTTATTGTTAAGGATACAAGAAATTTTACTCTACTAGAGATAAAGGAGAATCAAGAGGAGTTTGCAAAAATAAATGACAATCAACTTGATAGTCACAAGAAGGCTACTGCCAATGAAAGATTTGGAAACCTTACTTTTATCCAGGTTTTCATTGAAACTTCTTGGAAAAACAGATCTCTTCTCTCAGTTAGTCAGGCTGGTCTTATTAACAATTTAATATTTGGTGTTTCTTGGGGGTTATTTACTCTGTATTTTGCTTCTCTGAATATAAGTATAAATGACATTGGATTCTTAAAGGCATTGCATCCAGGTGTATGGGGTGTCCTACAACTTGTTACCGGCTCTCTGAGCGACAAAGTAGGAAGAAAAATACTGATTTACCCTGGTATGATTGTTCAGGGTATAGGAATTTGGGTAGTATTATTATCAGTAAATTCATTTATCGGTAATATTGTTGGCATGTCACTTCTTGGTATAGGCACTGCACTTGTCTATCCTACTTTACTTGCAGCGATTAGCGATACAGCACATCCAAAATGGAGGGCTACTTCACTTGGGGTATATAGATTTTGGAGAGATTTGGGATTTGTATTTGGCGCTATAGGTGTAGGATTTATTGCAGACTTATCAACCAACAGTATCGCAATTCAGTTAGTGGCGTGGACTGCCGTAGCATCAGGTATTTTCGTTCTATTGGTAATGAAGGAAACAAGAAAAGCATGACCTCAAAATAATATTTAACACCACGATTAATATGAATGCACAATTGGTTTATTAATATGGCCGATTTAGTCATCAATATGTCAACAAAACCTTAATGTGTGTTTAAATCTACTTTATAGAAGAAATTACATGAATGAAGATCTTGTATTCCATTATTGTTATACATCCATTACAATACTTTAATTGTTAAAAATGAATTTTCCTGCAGGCAAAGGGGCTATTATCAGCCAGTTCCGTGTTTGGCCTTTCCCCTCCACCTTAATAATGGCCTTTGGTGAACGGAACAGAAACCCAGGCCATCATTTTGCAGGTATGTGTTTGTATTATCTTTTTTTATTTAAACGATATGCAATAAAATCAGACGCAAAAAAGATAATTGTAAGATAGGACATTCAGGTCTCATAAATGATGACAGTCGAAGTTAATGGTGAAAAAGATATTTTGCTAATGTTAATGATATATTAATTAAGAAACAAAAATATTAACACGTAGTTAGGAAATATGGTTTGCTAACACAGGGGACATATCGCAGAGGAACTGGTTCACCTTCAGCATGTTATATTGTATTCTGAAATTAGAAATGGCAAAAGTCCCTACTAGATATTAAGCTTGATTTCAAACCTATATCTAAAAAGTTTGACAAGAACGATCGACTGTTCAGCTTACTATTAGCCAATACTTTTCCCTACTGTTAATAATGCTGAAATCTTGTTTACTATGGTCTCTGCACTGATAGGTTTAGTGGTAAAGCCATCAGCTCCATAATC
>JAREAI010000011.1:0-20941 GCA_029240435.1 Nitrososphaeraceae archaeon
TATTTTAATGCCGCGATATGAGTTGGCTGACAAAAATCATGTAGTTATCAAATTGAAAAGTGGATATAACATTGGGATCAAAACAGCCAATATTCAATTGATAACTAAAATAATGCAAGAATCAGATCAAAATATTTCTATTGGGACAATAAGAAAAGGGTACCTAGAAGAAAAGCTAAAAGAGGTTGAAATACTTCCAAAAATTGCTCTTATAAGTACTGGTGGAACAATTGCAAGTAAAGTAGATTACAGAACAGGAGGAGTCAGTGCAGTACTTTCAGCATCTGAGTTGTATGCTTCTATTCCTGAACTTAGAAAGTATGCTTCAATCGATCCCGAAGTACTATTAAATGAATATAGTGAAAATTTAAAACCAGAACACTGGACTATGATTGCAAACAAAATAGCCGAAAAGGTAAAGTCAAATATGTATCGTGGAATAATTGTTTCACATGGAACTGATACTATGCACTATACTGCATCAGCACTCAGTTTTGCGCTACAAAATCTTCCTATACCTGTTGTAATAGTTGGAGCACAACGATCTTCTGATAGGCCTTCGTCTGATGCTGCTCTCAATCTTATTAGCGCTACAATATTTGTGACAAAGTCTGAATTATCTGGAGTTTTTGTTACTATGCATGCTAGCCCTTCAGATGATACAATTGCGTGCCATGTAGGCACTCGTGTAAGAAAGAATCATACAAGTAGACGCGATGCATTTGAATCAATAGATATTACACCTGTTGCCATGATAAAGGGTGACAGAGTAGAAATACAGAAAGAACAGTCTGAAATAAAACTACATAAGCGAAATGACAGTAGTAGGTTTTTAGTCAAGCCAGATTTTAATAGTAAAGCTATTTTGTTAAAATACCATCCCGGATTTGATCCTTACTTGATAACCTATGCCATAATGTCTGGATACAAAGCAATAATAGTTGAAGGGACAGGACTTGGCCATATAAGTAGAGAATGTTTTCCTCAAATACAAAATGCAGTCGAATCTGGAGTAATGATCTGTATGACTTCTCAATGTATCTGGGGAAGAATCAGAATGACTGTCTATGATACAGGGAGAGATTTGCTTAATATCGGTGTGATTCCTTTATCTGACATGACATCAGAAACTGCTATAGTAAAAGCAATGTGGGTGCTCGCGAACACCAAAGAAATAGAATCTGCCAAGAAAATGATGCAAGAGAATATTGCTAATGAGATATCAAATATTAGGAATAACAAATGGTACAATATTGGCAGATTATATGATAGCAGCAAGATTAGGCCTATTCTTGAAGTTTGAGTCTTCGATCTCTTCACGCACTAATAGAACTATAATGATTGTTCTATAAATATACAATATTTTTGAATAACGTAAACAAACACGAAAGATGCATTCTAATGATATATATAAGAGGGTAAGAATTTACCCGTGCTGCAAATTCTTAACCAATGCAACGTACATTTTAAGTAGCCGATATATGCCAAAAGACAACCAAAAATAGTACAGAAATAAAAATGCAGGATGTTGAGTGGTAAAGAGCTTGGAGCACATCATTTTCTTTGGGGCGCAGCTACTTCCCCATATCAGATAGAAGGGGGAATTACGAATAATGATTGGGATTTTTTTACTAGCTCAAAACTAATTAAGGATAGAATACATGTTCTAACAAAGCCTAGTATATTTTATAGAAGCAGTACTCAAATTACCTTACAACCAGCAGCAGATGCTGTTAAAGCTTGGGACCCTAGCTACTATGAAAAAGATTTTGATATTGCCAGAAGATTAGGAATGAACACATTCAGGATTGGAATAGAGTGGTCCCGTATAGAGCCAAGCAAAGACATATGGAATTACCAAGCTATTGACCATTATAAGGAGATGATAAGATCGATGAGGGATAAGGGCCTGATACCTATCATTACATTGAATCATGTAACCCTTCCATTATGGGTTCTAACACCTCCTACCGAATTTACAAAAAAGATAGGTCAACGCATATTGCCATCACCATTAAAAGATCTACCACTAGCAGATCCGCCATCAACTGATCCCTATTGGAAATCTCTTAGAGGGTGGGAAACTCATAGAACAGTTGAAGAATTTATTAAATATGTAGCAAAAATAGTTTCAGAATTAAAAGATCTAATTGATTATTGGATCACCATATCCGAACCTGTTGCATCTATCATAGGTGGAGGATATATAGCAGGATTATGGCCTCCTGGTTTTTTCCTTGATGGCAATAGAGCAAAAATGGTATTACATAATTTAATCGAAGCACACGTTCAAGCATATGATAAAATCACAGAGCTTGACGATATCGATGCTGATGGAGATGGAGTTCCTAAAAGAGTAGGCTTTACACATTTAATGATGGCAATCAGTCCGGCTAAACCTAATAAAATATTTGATGTATTTATGACAGATGTTAATATCAAGGCTGCCAAGAACTTTGATTATTTTGTAAATGATTACTTTATCAATGCTATTACTAAAGGTGAAGAAGATATAAGCTATCTAAATACTCTTGAAATACAGAATAAAGATAGTAGTGATTTTATTATACATGACGAATGGAAAGACAAAGTCGACTTTATTGGTCTTGATTACTATCGGCGTGTATATATCTACCATAGCAATATAGTCGCATTATCTTCAGCAAGGTTTGTTGGAGGTGCGCTAATAAATGATCTGCATAAACAAGAACATAATCAGCCTCATGGCATTTTAAACGATCTTGGTTGGGAAATCTATCCACAAGGATTATACGATTTAATTATGAAAATAAAAAATCAATGGAATAAACCTGTTTTTATTACTGAAAATGGCATAGCTGATAAATTCGATAGATATAGAGCACCATTTATTGTAGCACACCTTGAGCAAGTCAGACGAACAATCAGCGACAGTGCAGACGTTATTGGATACTTACACTGGTCTCTTATGGATAACTATGAATGGCTTGAAAGCTATAGACCTGAAGCAAAATTTGGACTATTACATATTGATCATTCTAAAGGTGATTTTCATAGACAGATGACTAAGGGTGCAGAAGCATTAAAACTTATCATAGAAGAATCCATTAGCCAAAGCAGAAATGGCATAATAACAGAGTATGCCATCTCAAAATCAAAAGACAAGTTTGGAATGTTTAATGATGATGGCTCAAATATTATTTATACGTAATAAGATCAAAAATTGGTACAGATTCTATATACTATATCCTGATAAATAACATTAATCTGAAATCAAGGAGTAATTATCTTCTCATTTGTGCTGCTATCATCAAGTAATACTAATATTGTTACTGTTAAGAGGAACTCTATAACAAGGTTTTCTCCATTTAAGTACTCAATAGCATATATATATAATATAAGACGATGTTTATACCTAAAACTATTATATTAGTCTTATATGTGATCAAATGTAAGTGTTTAAAAAGGTTTCCTGTTCAAAAGCAATCAGACGAAATCAGACAGTAAAAAATGGTATCAGGAATCAATGAATTGTAAGTCTTATAAACATGAATTATTTAAACTGTAGGGCAAAAATAACATTGACCATCAGTGAAGAAAGAAAAAAAGACCCTCTTATTCTTCTTTATTGTTGCTATTAGAGACTTTTTTATCCTAATCTTCTTCTTCTACCTCTTCTACTGCTTCGATTTCCTCTTCTTCTTCTTCTTCTACCTCTTCTACTGCTTCGATTTCCTCTTCTTCTTCTTCTTCTGCGTCTGCTTCTACATCTGGTGTTGAAACTACATCAGTAGCTGGAAGAATCCTATATATTGCTCCATGACCAAGCGAAACAACATAAAGATAACCATCAGGACCAACTTCTAGATCAGTAATTCCACCAAATTCTTCTGCAAATATTATCTGTTCAAGTTCAGTTACACTCTCTGTAGCTGCCACTTTATCAGCTAGTAAACCATCTAGAATTAGCTCTGTTCTATCTTGATTCAATTCAAAATGATAAACTCTTCCATTAACTATATCTCCTACAAACATATCATTTACATACTCTGCTCCCAATTTATCTGAATTGAGAAACTTCACCGCAGTAGGTCCAAGGGTATCACGCCACTCAAATTCAGGATCACTGTATTCTCCTTTTCCGTCAAAGCTTACTAAATCAGCTTCTGGATCTAAATCATCGGTGTTAGAAGACATACCAGTAACTTCTGACCATCCACTGTTAAATCCAGACTCTACCAAATTAATCTCATCTCCATAGCCTGGACCATTCTCCGTATCCCATATATTCCCAGTTACAGGATCAAAATCAAATCCAAAGCTGTTTCGTATTCCATATGCATAGTATAGGTTAAGTGGATAAGAATCATCATCGCCACCTAGAATACTGCCAATACCTACAGGTTGACCATCTTGAGTAATTCTAAGTATCCCGCTAGTTCCATCTGCCTCTCCTCCAGATTGTTGATTCTGAGCTTGGGTCTGATGACCATCAACGTCACCGATCACAACATATACGTTATTATCTGGACCTATCATAACTGCACCTCCATTGTGACGTGGTCCAGGTGTTGCTGGTAAGTCTAGTAGAAGTATAGGATTTACTAATTGATTGTTTATCCATTCATATCTATAAAGACGATTACCTACGGGCTCACTACTACTACCACCAACACCACCACCACTTCCATCTCCTCCATCTTCAGCTTCAGTAAAATACAAGAAAACATATACAGTCCCACTATCGCTTTTTGAGACAGCAATTCCACACATACATCTTTCAACTTGACTTGCAACATCAACAGTAAGGACAGGAGTTAGTAACATCTTACCATTTACAATTCTCTGTACTGTACCTTTTTCTTTCTCTAAAACCAAAATATCGTTTGGACCTAGAAATGCCATAGAGGTAGGTAATTCAAGTCCATCTGAAGAAACTAACTCTACTCCTAAATTAGGATCTTTAATAAATGGTTCTTCTTCATCTCCAATAGAAGCATTGACACCTTCTATTTCTTCTTGAGCATAAGTAATAATATTATTATATCCAACTGGTGGTGTCAATAGTGAAACAAAAATGATAAAGGATAATGCGGTTTCCCTAAATACTGATGGCAATGCAAAAGAGAAGATGAGCATTTCTTAATACTACTATGATTACTACTATCTTTATATAGTTATATAGACTATGTCAACAGAAAAACTAAAACTAACTCCTCCTCTTGGAATACCTAATATTATGCAAACCTCTTTCCACCTTTGGTATGCATCGTAGAGACTTCTTCATTTGAAGGTGTGCTTTGACTATCCTTTTCTAGCAAATTTTAACACCCACCCATTATTTTGAACTCCATATTTGTTCATAACTATGAGTATAAATTTCTATGATATTGCCGAATGGGTCTTCACAATAAACTGCTTTATATGGCTTGCCTGGAAATATCTCCCATATCTTACTTCGTTGCTTTCCGCCCTTCTCAGCTATTCTTTTGGCTAATTCTTCTATGTTAGGATTAGTTATGCCAATATGGAAAAATCCTGTTTTCCAATATTCAAAATTGTTTTCTCGCTGCTCTTCTTTTGGATCTACAAATTCGAATACCTCAAAGCCTACTTGATTTGCAAAGCTCATATGTGCTAATCGTAATTTCTTAAATGATGCCCCAAAAATATCTTTTAAAATCATGCCGATATGGGAATTGTCAGCACTACCTTCTATAGGTTCAGTCACTATGTTAAAACCTAATACCTCATGATATCATCTTACAGCTTTATTTAAATCAGGCACACCAACTCCTATATGATTAGAAGGACTTGGAGAAGCTGGTGGCGATGATGATGATGCTTCTCTTGTATTGTTATCCATTGTTTTTTATGCCTACAAAGATTTATATATATATATTAATTGAAGAATCTGGCTTCAATAAAGACAAAAAGATTTACCTTGAACAATAAAGAACTGACAAGAGACTATATACAAAAGGATGATAAAAAATTTTACATGTTGCCAATTTATAATTGTATTTGTACATGTTTTTACAGATTCTTTGTTAATAGATTAGTTAAATTAACCATAAGGCTAGAGAGAAAAAGACTTTCATTGATATCATATCGATAAAGACTAAGATCGTCCATAAGATAAAATAACACAGGTCCAAAGTAGAGACTTTAACCAATGCTAAACCTTACCATCTTGGCTGTTTTTAAGGCAAATTTTTCAAAGTCTTGCAGTCTAAGAATCCCATTGACACTCGAAATAAACATCAAAGGATTCTGTCACTTTTATTTGCTCACCACAATTTCCTTCAACACACACTCTACAACGATATGAATGGTTCTTCTATTCTCCCCAACTAGCTGCGCCGATATTGCTGATGATGTTACCACAAAAAGGAACGATATAACAAGGTTGGCCTTCCAGTGGTAATGAAAAGCCCCCATATTGTATCACCAACTATTCCCTTGGACCGCTCCTGATTCTTCTTCCTTACTTCATTCTTTCATACTACTATTTCCATTCCCATTCATAGCTTACAAAATTTCCCATTTCATCTATCGCACCTTTATAGATTCCTATTAGATTGTCAAGAAAAGCCAACATTCCAGTTGTAGTTGTATTGTATACACTTGAGCCACGGAATACTGATTTACCTTCCTCTGTAATATTTCCTATAATCACGAAAGTATAATTTGCCTTTTCTTCACTGCCGTCCTTTGTCATTATTGCTCCTTGTCCGTGACCATATGTTACGTTATCACCTCTAGATATAGTCCAAAAAGTTCCTATGTTTGTTATGTTTAGATTTCCTTTCATTGTTCCATTAGCTGAAAAAGAGTATTCTGTCTTGTCAGGACCTATTTCTTTTTGACTTGTAATTCTTCCCTTTTCTTCAAGAAGTGGATCTCCTAATCTTATAGCAGTAGCATTAAGATCTGTTGGAATTGGCTTGGGAGTAGTCGTAGGTGGTGTTTGTACAAATACAGTCATAGTTGGAAGCGTAGTATTAGTAATAATTGCTGCTGCTCCTGCACTTAATAGTAGCAATATGAATAAGATTCCCAGTAAAAGTGTATAATGAATTTTTATTCATCCTCATTGTAATTTACTTGAAAATATATGTAAGATATACTGCTTCCAATATGCAAATAATAATCCATTCATAGGTAGAATCAGAGGGTTTAATATAAGTAAAACAGCTTTAATTAAAAACCTGGTTTATTGTCGATATATCTCCTACCAGATAATTTTAAGTTTGGATATATATCACGATAATATATAAATAATAAGGACATAGTAGTGACAGCAATTAGAATAGAACAACAAACAAGGGATCATATACAAGAATTCTAAGTGATTGAATGTAATTAAGCAAAACAACAAACCAAGTTTTTTGAAACTTATGGAATCCCTTAATTAGTTCTTCCATTTCTAGAAGACTAACCATGTTAGGAGAACAAATTGCAGAGTTGAAGGGAAAAATCATAGGTCAAAGGGTGTTAGATGTTGAAGGCCCTACGATAGAAACATCCGTATCAGTGAGTGGGAGCATAAAGGGAACGCAAGTGAAGGAAACTTTAACGTTTGAAGGTAGACCAACAACAACAACATCAAAAGGAGTACTTCATGGTAAAGGAAAGGGAGTAATAATGGCGGGAGAATCAGAACTGGCAACCTATACTGGTGAAGGAGTTGGAAGAGTTAGCTCATCAGGAAGCATAAACTACCGTGGGTCGATATTCTATAGTACATCATCAAATGGTAAACTGGCATTTCTTGATAATCTGATTGGAGTCTTTGAATCTGAGATCGATACTGAGGGAAATTTTTCTGAGAAGATATGGGAATGGAAATAACAACAAGATAAAGACACATAAAGTAATTCAATGTTCAATAGAGAAATTATTAATAAATATAATAATAGAAGATAAAAATTTTCAAATTCTCTATTGCTGTTGTTACTTCAGTACTATTTTACTACTACTACTACTACACTTCCAATCATCCATGAATGTACTGTACATACATAATGATATGTTTCAAGGTTTTTCAAATGTGATAGTAAATATAGTTATAAGTGGAGCTCCTGGTGGTGCTTGTCCTTTAGGCCATATTCATCCTGAATTGACATAGATTTCAGTACCGTCCATAGTATAATTTGCGTTTAGACTTAGATATGTCATGTTTTTACCTGTTGAATCAATAACAACTGGATTATATGCTCTGGCATTATCTACTATTAGCTTCAACTGGTTTGCCTATAACATCTCCACCTTTACCAGGTTCATCGCCTACTGCAACAATTGTTCCATTATCTTTTATGTCAAATACTTGTGTATAATGTTGTATATATTGATTCAAAAAATGTGAGGGAATTTTTCTCTCTAGGATCTTATACCCTGATAGTTAGTGGTAAGAGAATCTTTTCTTTCACGGCTGCAGAAAATATCTTGATTTTTTTCTTTTTGTCTGCTCTAACTTTACTAATACCTTGGTCATTAATACACCTGCAATAAATCCACCAACATGAGCAGTAAATGCTATTGGAAGTGCACTTACAGAGCCAATCACTGCAAATACAATTTGTAGCACCAGCCAATAATAGGCCCTTGAATTGCCAGCAGCTGCCGCTATGCCTAATACACCAGAGATAGCTCCTGACGCACCTATCAGTACCACATCTCCATTGTGTAAGATATAAGACGCTATAATACCATGAAATAAAGCTGCTACAATTCCTGATATAAGATATACCAATACATATCGGGGAACTCCAATTGCTCTTTCTGCATATCCACCAAGATAAACCAACGCAATTAAATTGAACGCAATATGTGCAATGTTAGCATGTATAAACATAGATGTGAATAACCTTGTCAAGGATTCAGGTAGTGATGGTGGTAGTGATGATGATGGTGGTTCTGACGATTGCAGCAGCGGTAGAAGAGAAGAAGATGGATTTTGCTGAGCACTGTCAGCAGGATTATTATTCCCATCATCATTTGCATTACCCACAGAAAAAAGATGATTAGGAATAAAGCCATAATTTTGAATAATTTGTGTTTGGGAACCTGATAACAGTCCTATGGCAAAAATTACAGCATTTAATGTGATGATGGATAATGTGGCTACGGGAAAACGCTTTATTTGTATCATTGGCTAGACAATAGATAATATGAATAACATAGTTTATTTTGGGTATATCGATTGTTGCTGTTTTCATCTTGTAATTGCCTATCGGTAGTAGTTATTTTGGTTTTTCCAAAGACATCCGACCTATTGGGTCATCTCAAGGACTATCAGAGGAAGAGTATATAACAAATTAATTGATGAACTAATAGATGACAGTATAACAACACGGCAGGTTATTGGGTTTATATTAATTTTTTATACGACCTCTGTGCATGAGAAAGAAAAGATAAAACTTTTGTCTCAAGGGAGAAGCATATACTCTCAGAGTGGATTACATACAGTATATTGCGTCCCTCCGAACCCGTGCCAATATTGTCCCTTATTTAGACCAGCCATTATAATATAATGAAAATACATTTGAATATCCTTATAAAAAAGGAGATAAAAGAAGGGCCAAAGTTTGATACCGATGACCTGTTTAGTCTTGGAAAGAATTACTTTTGAAGTAGAATTGGCGTTTGGCAGACTCAAAGAAGAAAGATCGAAACTCATAAGAAATGGAAATGTTCAGATATTTACAATATGCATTAACTGAGAGAGATTTGATAAAATATTAGAACAAGGATAAGATGAAGACAATTGATAGTTATTATCTAATTACACATATGCAATATTCCTTCAATGACAATATAAATATCTAGAGTTATTCCTATTTCATAAGCAAGGCTTAAAAGACATCTAATATTAATTTAAATGGGTGGCGACAGTCGATTCAGCAGCTATTAATTTAAGAGTTGGTTTTGAAATCCATCAGCAACTCTCCACTAAAAGCAAGCTATTTTGTAATTGCCACTGCGAAGAGACTGAAAAATATGGTTTTACCTTTGTTCGCAAGTTGCGGCCGACCCAGAGCGAACTTGGCATTTATGATCCTGCAGCGCTTTTTGAATTCGCGAAAATGCGCACTATAAAATATCATGCTGCCGCAGGTTCTAGTTGCCTTGTAGAAGCAGATGAGGAGCCACCACATGAGGTTAATAAAGAAGCAATTGAAACTGCATTGATATTTTCACTTGCGCTCCACTCTAAGATTATAGATGAAGTACATGTCATGCGTAAAATCGTAATTGATGGATCGAATACCAGTGGCTTTCAGCGTACTATGTTGGTTGCAAGTGGGGGATATCTAAATATAAATAATAATAAAAAGGTTGGTGTACAAAGTATTTGTCTCGAAGAAGATGCAGCCAAGCTCATTTCAGATGATGGAACAATTAAAGAATATGGATTAGACAGATTAGGAGTGCCACTAGTCGAGATTGCACTTGAGCCAGTAACCGGGAAACTTGAAGAAATTGCAGAAATTGCACTCACATTGGGCAGGCTATTGCGAGCAAGCAAAAAAGTTGCCAGAGGACTTGGTAGCATCAGGCAAGACATTAATATTTCAGTAGAGAATGGCGCTATCGTCGAGGTAAAAGGTGTGCAGCGTCTTGATCAACTCGTAAAAGTAATTGAATATGAAGCTCTCAGACAACATGGTTTGATTCTAATTGCTCAAAAATTAAAAAGAGATAGAAAACTTGAAGAAATTGTAATTGGAGACAGAATTGAAGATGTAACAGATATTTTATTAAAGTCACACTCTGACGTAGTAAAAAGATCACTTGCTGATAATAATGATGGCATTTTCAAGGCGATCAGAGTCAAAGGTTTTGATGGCATAATCGGATTTGAGCCATATCCTGATATTAGAATAGGAAAACACCTAGGCGAATTAGTTAGATTTTACGGTCTAGGAGGAGTATTTCATTCTGACGAGTTGCCAAACTATGGCATAACAAAGGAGGAAGTTGAAGCAATTAGAAAGAAATTAGACCTAGTTGTAGGCATTGATGCTTTCGTAATTGTAGGCGGTCCAAAAGATAAGGTAGAATTTGCATTGGAAGCTATAACTGAAAGGTTGAAAATGACGTTAATAGGCGTACCTGCAGAAACACGGGCAGCAACATTGGAAGGTAAAACTTCGTTCAGTAGGCCAAGATCTGGGGCAGCGAGAATGTATCCTGAGACAGATATACCACCCATTCCGATCAACAATTCATTACTCAACTCATTATCAGACAAAATACCGAAATCTTGGGATGATAGCATTAAAATTATTGCTGAGAAATATAGGATGAACAAAAAGATTGCAGAGCAGATTTTTGATTCTAATTATTTTACTACATTTGAGAAAATTGTAGGTTCAGTAAAAATACAGCCAACTTTTGTGGCATCAAAACTTACAGAAGATCTTGTTAATCTTGAACGACAAGGATTTGATACAATGCTATTGACAGAAGATATTGTTATGGATGTCTTCAAAAAGCTTGACGCTGGTATCATAGCCAAGGAGTCAATAATTTTAATTTTTGAAAAGATCTTGAGAAAAGAGGTTAAAACAGTTGATGAAGCAATCTCAGCACTTGGAATAACATCTATGACCGATCAAGAATTGAACATGGCAATCGATAGAATTTTAGAACAAAATATATCAATTATCAGAGAAAAAGGGACTGGATCAATTGGAATGTTAATGGGTCGAATTATGGCGATTCTTAGAGGCAAAGTAGATGGTCAGAAAATTAATTCAGCATTAAGGGAAAGATTAGAGAATATGATTACAAACCTAACAGATCGAAATAACAATGATAATACATAGCGTAAGGCTGACTATGGAAATTTAGTTTTGATAACCAAAGAACAATAAGTCAATTTGAGAATATCAAAATAAAAATCTAATAGAAATACAAATCATCACTAAAAAAGCAACGAACATAGTGATAGTGAATTTCCTTTTGTTCGTTCGTCTTGCTCCAATTTACTGATGAGTTATTTCTTTAGATAATTATATATTAGATTATAAAAAATATGTAGTAACTATATATTATATACAGGTAATTAGAAAAAGTTGAATACGATGGTAATTGATCATGACAAAAAATGAAAAACTGAAGATATGTCCTATTTGTGGTTGTACTGAACATAGATGGATAGGTTGTATCACTCATTGGAACAACCATAATAAGAATATCGAAGGAAGGTGTGAAATGCGAGATGAATAGAAATGATAATAATATTCTTCTCCTATTTGAGCTCATATAGAGCAATTGATAATTTAAATGCGAGTTTTTCGTCTGTCTTCTCTGCTATTGGAACAACATACTTCTGAGTTTCGAGTTTGTATCGCAGCATTTTATCCTTATGAATTAAATTCTTCATACCTCTAATATTATCCAGGCGATCCGCTAGCTTTATGTACCTAATGGCTTCAGAACTATTTGCGATATTTTGGAAATATTCATTTAACATTTTTTTCTTCTCTTCATTTCTTATTTTGGGCTTTGTGAGTGCATGAACTATACTATATATAGAGTCCCCAAACTCTTTTCTTAATTGATCTGCCGATATACTGCTATTACAGTTTTTTTCTATGGTATCATGTAAAAGAGCAGCACAAATGAGGTTTACATCATGTATGCCTAACTCTTCTATTAAAATGAGGGCAACCCTAAGTGGATGATTAATATACGGTTCTACCTTGTTGCCATTTCCAAATTGTCCTGAATGTGCCTTTGTAGCTATACCGAAGGCTCTTGTTATCTTAATAATATCATCGATTGAATTCTCAAATGGTTTTAATAGTTTAGCAAATCCTGACTTTGTAAAATCATTAAAACTCCATTTCATTGTAATGTGTACATCAGTAACAATGTAGATAATATTAGTTAATGTATCTAACATTAATAGATCTTAAATAACTATGAGAAAAGCTTATACTTTTTGAAAGTATCGTTATCTCTATTTCTATTTTGGTTTTAGATCACATCATATATATTACTTTTTATATACTATATAACAAGCATTTATCAATAACTTAATCTGAACGCAGAAAGATAGAGGCATTAGTTGAACGGTTATCCTTCTCCCACAAGCATAGCATTTACATACAATAACAATACTCGGATTTTGGAAAAAGAAGTTCATATATAATCGCATATTACAACAGCAACTGGTCTTGCAATTAGGGTTCAAAAAAGAGCGTGCGCTTCGATCGCTATGTTAACATCGGTAATAATAAGATCGAACAACAACAACCTCAACGGCCACCATTTATTTTACTGAATCTTAGATGATGGTAAAGTAAGAAAGAGTCTACAGTTCCAATAAGCAGATAAACCCTTGTTGAGTTCTAAATTTTGATCTTCAACATCTCTAGGAAAAATCATCAACAAGAAAATTATCTATTGGTCTAGACCAATATCATTATGCAGTATAAGCGAACTTCAAGGATATGCAAGCTCGAAAATTCAAGATTTAGAACCTGATGATAGTGAAGTCACATTAGGAGTTAATGCATATGATTGTTCTGCAGTAGCTAACAGTTCCTTATTTGATGCTATTAATAATGGTGATAATGTGGTAAGCAGGTATTATGCATATAGCATCGGAAATAGTTTTGAAAGATTTCTGTCTTATAATAGGAATCCTATAGAATACCGAACTATTAGGATGGTTACTATGAAATCAACTTAATATGTGAACAACATTTTTTTATAAATAACATAACAATGGTAAAACCTTATTATTTGAAGTAATGGAAATAGAGAAGGAGGAAATTATGATAGCCATATCCTTTGATTAATCTTGTAGATTATAATAATTTTATACTATACGCTTAATTATACCTGCTGATTCCTCTCTACTAACCAACCTATTTTATAGTTAACCAACTCTATGTTTTCTGTTTACCAACTTTAAACTATTGTTTTCATATCTATTTATTCAAAAAATTTTATACTCCATTCCCTCATCATGAATTAATCAATATGGGAAGTCTCTGGCTATAATTCTTCTTGAGCTTCATGGGTCTTTTCAGTATCCTCTGCTAATGATGAATTATTCTGGACAGCCAAAAGATCATTCTCTTCTGTAGTTGGGTTAGTGGCGGAGGTTGTTGTTGTTGTTGCTCTTCTTGTTCTTGTTCTTGTCTTTGTCCCTCTGGAAACTTTCTTTTGACGTGCTGTTGGGCTTGTCTTCTTTACATTTCTCTTCTTTTTTAGAGTAGCCTTAGATTTCTTAGTGGTCTTAGTCTGTTTTGCATTTTTTCTTTTCTTCGATTTGATTTTACTTACCATATATATATTAGCAATAGTTAACTACTCATTCTTATATTAATCGGAAAAATATAGAAATTTATTAATCAGTAAATGTTAATGCGAACATATTAACTAATTTACATGTCACTAAAGACACAAATTGTTAAAATAAAATTATCAGGAATTTAATGTTAATGATGGAAGAAGACTTGATGTGGAATTAGGTTCTATTTAGATATCTGTTGTATTGCCATAACAACAAAACCCAAAAGGAAGATCTGAATCTTGTTGTTATATATATATCTCTTATCAGATACTTTCTATTACTTTCGATATTATTTCCTGATATGATGTTGACGATGATTCAAGGTAAACACAAAGATATCTATCATTCCTGTTTGTTAATGATGTAGTGGCTAGCTTTACATTATCAAACTCTGTCAATTTAAAATGAACCCTGCCTGGCTCTAAATCAAAATTTCTTCCTTTTATTGCAGGAGCCAAATAGGATAAAAAGAAAGAATTACTTTTTTGTGTATTTATAGAATCTGACTTAACCAAAGGACCTTGTATATTTTTTCTATACTCTCCCATAAGTAATTTTCCGTTACTATCTACTACTCCTGCAAATTTCACATCTTTACTTACACATAATACAGTCAAACATATTTCATGGAGGAAATCACGTTCTTCCATTGATTAAGTCAATTTTTGATTTAATAATACCAAATAATAACTATTCGATCTAATAAAATTGTAAGCAATTAAATTTTAAAGGTGTTATTTAAAAAAGACGATCGAAACTAGAAAAGTTACATCAATCATATCTAGATAGCAGAAGTAGTGTAGTAAGTTATAATGCTAGAAAGATGAGGGTAGTGATAACAACAATTTCCAACTACTTATCTATCATATATTTCTTGCTTCAAACTGTCTAATGACGTAATTTAATAACAAAATATTGCGATTTTAGTTACTACGGGCGACTTTGTTTGTTCTATTTGAATATGCTAACTATTATTAAGAGCAATAAATAAAACTCCTATAACAGCATAAATATAGCACTTATCTCAGAAATTTACAACAGGTTATAATCTATTATTGCTTATTTTTGTCTATTCTAAGCCTTTCCTTATCTTTTTTATTAGTAGGTGTTGTCCTCAATTGCATTCCACAGCATGGGCAAAATATACCATCATGATATAGGTAAATCTCGCATCTTCTACAATATTTTTTGCCTATACAATAATTACTTTCACCAACATGTATTTTTGAATAAATTCTTTCACAGATATTACGACAAACCATAATGGGAATAGTTACACATACAAAACTTTGTTTATAATAGTTAGAACACTAATCAGAGAGGGAGCGACATAAGATTTAGAAGACACTACAGATTTTTAGTATAGATATCATTACTTACTATTAAATACTCAATATTAATAGACGAATAATATTTTTAAACTCGAAGATCTAGAATTGTTTTGGGAATGGCAGTAGAAGTAATAGATAAAAAGATGGAGATCCCTAATGCTGGTTGCCATACACATCAGTGTAAAGAATGCGGCTGTCTTTGTCAATGCGACTGTGTTCTCATGAGGCAGATCTTTACTATAAGCAAATGCCAATGGTGTAGAAAGAATAGTTACGTAAAATGGTATATAAAGCCTGAATTTCAGAGTATGAGATACTATCAAAAAATGTACCGATATTTTGGTTGCTTGTAGTAGTAGCATCAGTAGCTGCTCCGAACATAGACTGGATGTAATAGCTCATCTTACCAACAATATGTATATGCTTCTACTGCGCATAACTATTATCAAGAGCAAATGAATGGAAAGAGGCACATCACCCACTTTTTGAACAATATAACGTTGACTTAATACTCAAGGACATCATCGCAGCTATCAGCGTATCTATCCTATCAAGTATAATAGCGGAACACCAATTAATCCATAGTAACAGACAAAAAATCAGGAGAGAACTCTTCGCTCTTACCATTACCACTAGATTTACCAGTACACAAGAATATTGGACTTCAAGAAGAAGGATTGTTGGATTTGACTTTAAATTACAATAAATATTGTCTTGCGCATTATTACACAATACCAATTTTTTTCTAATTAGACGTAGACAAGTCCAGTTATTCAATAGATATAATATAAAAATACTGCATTTATGATATTTACTATAGAGAAATTCTTGTAGTTATATTTATTTATGTTGGTAATTCTGTTTGAAAACCTTATATTATGATAACATTATAGCAAATCATGAAACGTGTAGAGGCTATTATCGGTAGTGAAAAGGTTTTGGATGTTAACGAGGCACTGAAGAAAGTTGGAGTGAGTGGATGCACTATTCTTGATGCAAAGGGCAGAGGCAAGGGAGAAAAACCAATGATAGAAAGTGGCAGAGGAACCGGAAGATTTGCCTCAGAATTTTCAGTCAGATCTAATATTGTTACAATAGTTGATGACTCAGAAGTAGACAAAGTCATTAACACAATACTTGATACCGCAAGTACTGGTTCTACTGGCGACGGCAAGATTTTCATTTCACCAATCAGCGAAGCGATTGATATAGGCACTAAAAAACGTGGTGAAGTTGCTGTCCTGTAAAATAATAATAATAATAAAAATAATAAAAACAGATACGATCTATCTTTTATTATAGTTTGTAAAGAACTTTTTTGTCTCTCCTAGCATTAGCACCTCTGCTGCTGCAATTTTAACAACTATTGGTAGATCACATACAACCTTTCCAATAGATAAGCAATGGCGTTGGGGCAATGTTCTGACTATCGATCTAACAGTATCATTATCTGCTAAAGACACTTTAGATATCTTCTCCAAGTCTGCATCATTTGTAAAATTGAACAGAAATATGTTATCTACTTGTCGATAAATTCCATCGCCAATAGCGTCTGGCTGATTTGTGATAAACGTTGTATATATTCCAAAGTGTCTCATCCTGGTGACAATATCTTCCCAGTACGTGTCCCTGACATAGAGATGAGCTTCTTCGGCAAATAGAAAGATAGGAGGAATTGATATCTTCTCGAGTAATTCAACCAGTTTAGTCAATATTAGTTCTACAATCATTCTTCTTACAACAGGTGCTGCTTTTCCCATGTTAACTATCATTGCTGCACCTTTACGGTTTCTTTCAATCACGTTTTCAAACCTCAGATCATCGCCATCGCTATTATTATTATTAGAAAATAACCGAGAGCTATGAATTACATGATATCTTGAAATAAGTGCATCTCTTATTAGTTCGTTAATATTCCAAGTGTTTATTGCATTTCCCAAAGCTTCAATTCTTAATGTCTGTTTATTTTCAAGGGAATCCCATATTCTAAAAAATTCACGTAAGGATGCAGCTGGAGTATCAAGCGCATTTCTTAACATACTAGACACAGCGGCCTTGCCACAGTAATCAAGCGAGAATTTGAGCCCATTTCCAGGTTCCAGTATCATTATTTGATCCTTAATTGAGGAGGGAGTTCCATCATGATTCCAGGCCAGACCACCATATTCATTGTTAAGATCAAATACAATTACAAATGCTCCATGTTGGACTAGCGTTTTAACTAGCATCTTGGAAAGATGTGATTTGCCAGATTCTTTTTTCCCAGTAATAATATTTAATCTGCCATCTAGGTCCTCTGCATAGATCTCAAATTCTTCATTTTCTGTCCCAGCATCGCCAATTGAAATAGGAAATATTCCTGTCCTTCCAAGAAAGGAGCATAGTTCAGAAATTTTTAACCGTCTTATTTTAGAATATACCCTTGAGGGAAGCCATGTAACATCACTTGATAATTTACTTGATGAATCTACGGTAGCTCTTATTTTGGTGTGAAACAGTCTTGCATCTCTGATCATTTTTGATAGACTTCCAATATTGAGAGGATCGTGTAAATTTTCCATACTAGAAGCAGTTACTACCTCATCCTTAACAATATCTTCTATCAGAGATTGCGAGGAAAGATATTCTTCATCATAGATCTGGACAATCATCTTTCTCTTAGAGTTTTCATCTTCAATCAACAAATAATCACCCTTGTTAGCTGTATCTGTTTGCATCGCTATCATAATCAGTTCGTTACCACTTTTTGATAGAATTTTCATATTGGTATTGATCCAAGCAGAGTCCTACGGATATCTTCTGATGCAAGCTCTATCACATCATAGTTATTCAATACATGGCTTCTAAGACATGATATCTCGGTGCTAGTAAAGGTCGAAATGTGATGAGCAAGTCGCAATGTTTCAGGGTATCCTCCTGCGATTGAATCATTTCCAAGTAGCCTCCCAAGGGTTTCTTCTACGTTACCATTATTTGTAACAACATCCGCACGAAGTATATGACTATTGTTATTTCCAAACTTTACAAGAAGGTTGTTACCTATAGTATTTCGAATTAAGCTTTTGATAATCATCTCTATATCCATATAGGCAGGACCGCGGATCTTTGTGAGAGGACTAGAAATACTATCCAGAATTTTAATTTTAGTATTTTTGCTGATTCCAACTATCGAATTCTTATTGAGTAAGCAATTCTCTGCTACTTTGGTAATACCCTGACTCTTGTTCTCAAACAGAGATGATTTTAACGAGCCATCTATAAGGATTATAGATTTTGTAAAATGACTCGAAAGTTCCATCTGGATTGCTCTCTCGACTCGTATTCTAATTAATCGTTTTGCAGAATCACTGTCAAATAAGACAAGCTTTGTTAATCTATGATCAAGCTCTGATTGCTTTATAGTTTCCTCACTTAAATAAAACAATATCGGTCCAATTTTAAAATGCACTAACGCATGCTCACTGACTGATATTGCTATTCCACTTTTTACAGCATAAAGAATACCATCCTCAGTTTCTGCAATTTGGATGCTGCTAGAGTCAAGTGCAGCAACCATTGTATTCCCTTTAATTGGTTGAATAGTTGTTATTGTTTCTGCACAATAAGGATTAGGTCTTTTACCCCAGCCTTCTATCGGAACAAGATTTTTCTCGTCGACACTGAAAATAATTTTTTTTCCTTTGAGGGCTTTGTGAAGTTCACTTGGTAGACAATGTCCTAGCGTCGGGTAAAACATATATCCGAACTCGGTAAAATTTATGCCTGTTGGAATATTCAGTTGTGTGGCCATGTTGCTCAACAATAAAATAACATCGATCTTTATTAATGTTGCGCAACATGGACAATATGAGCAGCAACAAGTTTATGTGATCAAAATGTCACCGATATATGATTGCATGAGCAAACAACCTCAATCTTCCTCTGAAGAAGTCAAAATAAGATTAAAACATCGGGATTGGGAGGTTGAAATAACTTGTCTTGAAAATAAAGTCAAACAGGTAGTAGAGAATGTTCTTTCTGGTATCGATAATTCATATACCAATATTGATCCTACTTTGAATAATCAGCTTACAGAACTAAGAAAAGAGATTGACTCTCTAAAATTGCAAATCAATTCAGGCAGTATTAATCAAATACAGGCAATAAATACGACAGAGTTACAACGCAAGGCTATACCAAAGGGAGGAACAACATGTAGAGGATTACTTGAAATACTACTGTATGAAGGATATTTTGGAACAGAAAAACATTTAGGTGAAGTTCATGAAGAACTCTCCAGACGTGGATACAATTATGACAGAACTGCCGTGTCACATTCACTTACAGATATGGTAAGAGAAAGTATTCTAACTAGACTTGGAACAATGAGAAATTATCAATATATTCAGAAGAGACCGCCATCTGAATCACCATTCTGATTATGATGATGATGAGGATAGAGAGGGTTTTGTCTTTCTGGCGATTGTAGATGCCAACCAGTGAATACCGGCAGTAGTAATTCTATAAATGACAGATTCACTTCCATCCCTTGTGTTCTCTCTTACTACGTGTCCTGCTTTTACCAATTCAGATAGCCGTGAGCTAACAGATTTTGGATTGAGTGATGTTGCAGATTGAATTTCAGATACTTGCATTCCATCATCTGACAATTTGCCCAGGTCCTTTGCAATTTTTGAGGCTACCAACTGTAAGCCAACCATCTCTTTATCAGATAACTTTTTCGTACTATATTCTACTGTCTCCGGGATTACTCTGGGGCCTTCTGGAGTAATTTTGATTAAATTCGAATATGTATCTATGAGATCAGTTACTGCATAATTTAATGAAATTTTCTTTGCCAAATCGATTGCTGGAACTTGTTTTGTTAGAAAAGTAATGACAGAATTAAGAACTGATTCAGCAGAGCCGTTGAACTGTACCTTTATATCACCTAGGCTTACCGTGACGTTAACACGCGAGTCATGATTGTTGTTAGTGTTATTTTCGGCCATCTTTATCACATACTATGGTGAAATCCTTTTTCATCTGTCTCTCCCCTGTCCGTCACATACAAATGCAGCCCTAGAAGTATATATACACATTCTTATTTTTGATAAAAAATTGTACATATAACTTGGGAGAAAATTCTCTTGTTACTAACTTTATCATAATATAGTAGTTTATTATAGTTTGATTCCTCCTCCCCACACATATCACCAAATTAATATCTAATCAAGCGAAACAAAATCATGATTATCTGTATATTAAATATATATCCATATAATATTATGGTTAACAACAATACAAAATTGTCTAATTATGCTTTAATCATCAT
>JAREAI010000012.1:0-19966 GCA_029240435.1 Nitrososphaeraceae archaeon
GAATCCATTGCAGGCTATGAACTTCAAACTCCATTTGGTCGATAATAATAATGATTTCTTAGAGAATTAGACAAGAACTAACAACATCTTCTCTAAAATTTAGCAGGCTGGGCCAGATTCATGACAGAATTGACATGATATTTTGTCCCAGGACTGAAATGTTTCAGTTAGTAATAACTTGGCTTACTTTTTTTGTATAGCATTTATATTCTCTTTTCTCATATTGATAATAATTTCTTCGTTACTATTATCATCAAATGCAAATTTCTAATATAGTCTGTCATTGTCATTCATCAGCTACTGGATAGAGAATATTATAATATGGCAGATATATCAAAGGCAATTGGAGAAATAAGTAATTAACAATAATGTAACTCCCTAGTGAGACATTGGGCACCACCATTGTCAGAATGGGATACTAAGCTCTGCGAGTGACATTCTATCAATACTAGCGCTGTATTTTCCCACAGGTAGTATCTCGACCGGAATTACAATTGGATTATCAAAGGATGATGATATCAGTGTAGTCTAAATGAGCAGATTTTGGCGTATGCCCTCAATATTGTAAATCCAGATAAATTAAGCTAACGTGCTGC
This sequence comes from Nitrososphaeraceae archaeon, assembly GCA_029240435.1. GTDB lineage: Archaea > Thermoproteota > Nitrososphaeria > Nitrososphaerales > Nitrososphaeraceae > JAJNBK01. The sequence goes on from JAREAI010000012.1 coordinate 597, forward strand.
TGATTCATATATACACATATATATATATACATATATATATATGTATATAGAGATCTATTCCATGCAAAGAATACATATCTTAGCAAATTAGTCATACCAGTATTTTCATCATAATAGTCAGGTTCTTTAGACTCTTTATCATTGTCTTATTCTTCTGAAGATTATGACTTGAGTCTCTCTTTTGACAACTGTTGTTTCTCTGATATAAACTTTATAGTGTCTTCTACTACAGTATTATAGAAGTAATTTAGATTATTGAATAGCATTCATTAGTCAGGAATATTCCAGAACTTTTCTTTTCTTTCTTTTCCTGATTTCTTTCTACATACTATCCCTCTAGTACAATGTCCTGAAATAAACGTAAGTCATTATAATCTTTAATTCAAATATACGAGTAACAAGCACAAAGAAATACACCACATTGCAGCCAAAACTGTTTGTTATCCATCTTCTTCTGGTAGGAATATCGTTAGTTGGTTTAATAGACTTTAGTCAAGTATTTACATCTATAGCAACTGCTACTGCTTCAGAGATGAAAGATATGGAACTCGAAGATGAAGCTATCAGGCAGGAATTAGAGCCGATCGAGACAGAAGAAATTGGAGATGAGGAGGAGGACAATACAGCGAAACAAGAAGATGAAGGGAAAGAAGAGGAAGAAGAAAGCGATGATGATATCCCAGGAACAGAATTAGAAGAAGACATTATGATAGATGATAATGATTCGTCCGATGATGATGTACCATTAGAATTACCCTTTGATACTCCCATGCCATTTCCTTAAGCTCTACATTAGTATTGTTTTATGTAATGTATATCTTGTGTCACATTAAAGATGCAGATATACAATCAAGGAAAAGATTTCTCTTTTGTCCTTCTTCTCTCTTCCCATCTATGAAATTTATCACCAAATATGTACCATACTGTAATTGAAGCAAATACAAAGGCTGCCGCAGAAAGTACAACTAACGAATTTATGAAAATAGAGAGTGTGCCGCTAATCAATCCTACAATTAGGCAATAGGCGATTACCTTCTTAGGTGTGAACCAATCGTCTTCTTCTATTCCCCCATTATTCTTCATTTCTATGCTCACTCCTGCTGATGGTGCTTCTCTTCTTTCTCTTCTTATGATTGTTCTTCTTCTTCTTTGTATAAGCCATATGCCACCATTAATTGCAGTTATTATCAAGCCTATAACTATGAAAACTATTCCAAAGCCGACAGTTATCAGACCACTACCACTTTCTAAATTAATGTCTGTCTCTTGAATTTGATTATTACAATATTCACTTATTTGCTCTCTAGTTAGACTGGAATTGTTCAGACTGAGATCCTATCCACATTGGAATGTTTGCCAGAGCACAGGTGATAGTAGAACATCTGAAGTTAGTATTACAATTCCAAGTGTCAGTATACCTAATCCTATAAACAATACTTTCCTTCGAGTAGACATGTTATGTGATCGGCTTCTTCACTTCATTTGTTACTAATTGAAAATAGTACTATTAACTATGAAATTCTATTATACGTCCTATTCGAAGATGGGACCTACTGATGTTGCTCCAGAAGTGTCGAAAATAAAATTTACTATAAGATAGACTACATATGTATGTATATATATGAAGTGCTAACTGTTACTATGGGAAGAATCCAACATCACTTTGTAATATTACTGACAACAGCTACTATCATTATGGGGATATCGACAATAGCAATGTTAATACCTCAAGCATTATATGCAAGCACGGATGAATCAGATCGTTCTTCATCATCAGATGATGATGATGAAGATTGTGGATCTGATGAACTCCCTGCAAGTATAGACGGAACAATAAGATGTATGGGCGCAGGAGAATGTTACTCTTCTGAGTTTGAGTTTGACGGTGAGAGAGTGAAACATTGTAACTTTCTGACAAGTAATGACGAATAGCTTAGCCTAAATGAGATAAATTATCTCATAATAGGATATTAGTAATTACTGCAGTAATATGACATCAGATCCTGGAAATTTTAAAAAATCAAAGAAGTATTTGAATCTGCGAGGATAATGTATTTTGGTGCCAGGTGCCCGTAAACCGTACATAATATAGCTAGCCTATCTCTTTTACTTTTATATGAAAATTTCTCATATAGTAATTGAAGATGGGCTTATTATGGGACAAGATTGATTTGGGCCGAAAGGGAGTTGAACCCTCGACCTTTCGATTATCAGTCGAACGCTCCACCAAGCTGAGCTATCGGCCCGTTGATTTCTTGAAAATTAGCGTTATTTAATCGTGTGGCTTTCTTGGAAGATGTAATCAATTAAAGTCATAGCACTCTGCCATTAATATTATTAAAATTTTTTAACAATGCAATCCTTAGATAATTTCCAAAGAAATTTTTTATTAATCCCTAAAAAAAGAGAATTAATCGTGTTTATTAAAACAATTTTTGAGATACTTTAATTCAGACTGCAAAATTTCGTGTATTAATAATCGCTAATAGGTATACTAAAGATAAAAGTCGCTCCTTTTCCATCTGCATTATTTTCAGCCCATATCTTTCCCCCATGACTTTCGATGATATTTTTTGAGATATACAAACCGAGTCCAGTTCCCTTTTCTGATTTTGTTATAAATTTTGAAAATAACCTAGGTAGAACTTCTTGGTCTATTCCTACACCAGTATCCTTTACGGTAACAAGTAAATCTTTGCCTTTCTTTTCTGTTGATATTAAGATGTAACCTTCTTCAGTGAATTTTAAAGCATTGCTTAGTAGATTAGAGATCACTTGAGTTATCCTCTCTCTATCTGCTTCTACAATAACATCACTGGCTTTGTAAAGTACTCGCAAAGAAGGATTATTTTCATTATTGTTTGCAATATAGTCCACAAGATCTTGTACAGCAGATTCTAATACTTCCTTCAGATTGAATCTTTCTTTATTCAATTTAAGCGACTGGCTTTCAATTTTTGCAACGTCAAGAATATCTGAGGCGAGACGATCTAATCTTTTTGCATTTCGAATAATCATTGAAACTTGTTCCTTTTCTATTTCAACAGATTTCCTTTTATGATTGAATTGATGTTCAATAAATTCTGCCTCTCCCAGAATTGGCATTATTGGAGTTCGCAATTCATGTGCTGCTATATTGATAAACTCCTTTTGCATTTTGTCATGAACTTTCAACTGTTCGTTTGCTGCAGCAAGTAGTTTATTTGACTCTATTAACGAGAGGTTTACTTTTTTGAGCTCTGTAGTTCTACTATTTACGGCCGTTTCCAACCTCCTATTCCAAGATAAAATTAAAAATGCAATGCCAACTGCGATTGCACCAATTATAATAACCATAAGTGTGCTAAAATTCTTTTGTTGCTCTATCAGATCGCCAACGTTGCTTGCGAGCTTATGCGGAGAGCTAATAAAAAGTGTCCATAGATGCTTTCCTTCAATCAATACTGGCTGGTATGATATAGTAGTCATCTCACCATCAAATGTAATTTGTTCAGCATTCGCCTTATCTTGCAATGAGCGTCCCAAAATTGCATTATATTGTTCCTTTATCTCCGATGGAATCAATGATTGAAATTCTTTTCCTAAGTAATCTTTACCTATGAGGGATTGATTTCGAGCGTATAAAATTATCCCATTCTTGTCCATGAGTCCTACATTGCTTAGAAATTCTGGCGATATCTCATTTTGCAAAAACTTTCCTAAAGTGCTTACATTAATTGCCGCAACGATAACTCCTTTGAATGTTTCCACTTGGCGATTATTATCAGCTACACCTTTACCTTCTTTTTGATTATCCAGTATTGGAAGAGAAACATATAGTCTAGGGACATTATCAGAAGATTCCACTTCGCTACTATGATATGGCAAATGCCTCTCTTTCGGTATGACAAAGTATTGTCTATAACTCAAGTCCATTTTAGCGCCAATTTGGTTTATCGTATCATTTCTATTACTCCATGTAACTACTTGACCATCTTTATCAAGCCAATAATATGCATTTGTTAATGTACTTGTCGAATCTTGTGCGGTAGTTAAAAGAATTTGTGCCGATTCTGTTTCATTATTTTGGATAGATGGGGCGTTAGTAATAATTTGTAAATTAGCTGTAATTGAGTCTATACTACGAAATAGGATACGCGATAAATCATATGCCTGTATCCTAGCATTTGATTTTACATCTTGTGAAGAAATTTTGGCTATTTCATCTGCCGTAAAAGATGAGTACTGATAGGAAACTACTGCTAAAGTTACTCCAGCTGCTGCTATTATAGAAAGTAACGCAATATTCTGCCTCGAGAATGTTGTTTGTATCAATAATTTACATTAATAATCGTAGTTGTCCTTATTAAATAAATAACATAAATATATAATATTCTATAAATTTCGTTTGACAGGCAAATACATACGATGTTTGCCTATCATCTAAAAGCAAATTATTAAATTTATATAATGTCGTCCTATATCACCATGCATATAATATATATAATATACTCTCATAATCAACCCGAAAAAAATGGATTGTAAATGCATATTCACTATACAATATAATGGCACTCTGTTTATTTATTTATTCATTTATTTATGCTCATATGACCTTACACATAAACTCAAACTGAATTATTCTTGAAACGACGTCTGAGTGTATTTCCACAAAGCATACATTGGCTAATATTGGGCCCATATGCTTTATTACATGCATTACAAAAATTTATCCACCTTCTAACTTTTGTTATTCCTTTAGTTCCAATAGTCCCGACTGGAATTTTTAAAATGGCAGCAATATTCTGCACCGCGTAATCATCGGAAATCAATGTCGACTTTAACTGAAAGGCTAGAGCAAGTATTGATACATCTGCAGTCGAAAGTTTTTCATAATCACCAGTTTTTTTTGCCATTATAATAACTTGTCGGAGACATTCTTTATCAGGTTCTAATATTTTTAATCTATCTGAGTCTATTAAAAGTTCTATTGCACCATATTTTCGATTCATATGTTTTATTTCATTTAAGATTGAATTTGTAGTATAACATTTCGATAAGGTTAGAAAAGGAAAACCCGAATAAAATGCGCTTGCATCTATAACCAATTTGTTAGAAGCCGAGTTTTGCAAGCTGCCTCATGCCCTTTTTATGGATACGAATAAATTGTGCATCAGGATAAAAACGCGAAATCGTTACGCTTTGTCCTGCAATAACCCTTAATACTTCCTGTCCGTCTATTATTAGATTTGCGTCATGATTACTCTTGATTTCTATTTCTTCATTTGGAATTATTATCTGTGGCATTCTGTTAACTGATGCAATTGGACTAATCATCAAGCAGTTCAGACTTTCATGCATAATTGGACTACCAACAGAAAATGAGTGACCTGTTGACCCTGTTGGAGTTGAAATAAGGATACCATCCATTCTCTCTTTCATTTCATCATTCATAAATCTTAGAGACATAGTAGGTGTTCTCGTCAAATTAATTCTTGTAAACAAAAAGTCATTCAATGCAGCAGGAGTTGTGGTACCGTCTACTGAAGCCTGTATTCTGAGCCGAGAATCGTAAAAATAATGGCCTGTGAGTATTGAATGAATAGCATCATCTATTGAATCTATTCCCGCCTCTGCCAATATTCCTCTATTGCCACCAATATTTATACTGAATAATGGTACTTTGCACGGAATAATTCTGAATGCTCTTAAAGTAGTCCCATCTCCTCCTATTGCAAAAATAAGGTCAAGATTAATTCTTTTTAATTCTTCAGGAGCAGTTGATGTACCGTTTTCCAGTAGCAGTGGAGAAACACAATAAACCTTGATTTGTCTGTCATATAGTAACTTTGTAATCCTTCTAGCAGCGTCTTCAGCCTGAATATTGTTAGTTTTTGCTATTACCGCTACACTGCGGATTACTTCAGTCATTTAATCAAGATATCTATCAGTCTTGCAAGACTTAAATGCATTTAGATTTCATTTCCTTTCTTTGCGTAGTTCTAAGAACTGAACTACAGGATATCATGAATCTAAACAAGTATTGTATATTATGAAGAATAGTATATCGAAAATGAATATTTCATCAATTTATCTTATTTTGCAAAGTAAATGTGTTAATAAATATTGTCATTATAACTATTTTATGTGCTTGATATCGTGAATTTATATAATAAATAAGTCAGAATTTACATATACAATGAAATAAAGGTTTTAGCGGCCAGAGAACATCAAAAGCTCCTATTGAAAACAAATTTCTGACATAATCTCCCATGATCCAAGTCGTATGTTATTAACCCACAGAATAGACCTTATCACTTTATAGATATATTCAGATTTTTAGTTAATGCCTTCATGTTAAAATTTCACTAGAATCTGCTTGTTTTCCATTCCTAATTTCTGATTACTATGTTATAGTTATTATATGATTTACAATAATTTAGCACACAACCAATAATTCTTCTTTTACAATGAAGAACCTAATTGTTCTTTTTAAAGGAATAAAACCATCTGACGTGTTCTAAGTGATTTGAGAAATCTATATGTCAAAGATTAGAATTTAATTCTGATTTGGTATGATTATCAAATTCGCTGGCAGATTTTAAGATTAGTTTAATAACAGGTTGTTTTTAAAATTCTGCGATATAATGGTTAGAGATTATTATGACCTAATTTTTATATCAAAAAACAGCATATCATAACCATACTATGACACAATCTGATTTAAAAAATGAAGATTCAAGAACGAAGAATTTTTTTCTTATCATCTTTTATGCTTCTGCTATTGGAATGATAATTATTACCTCTTATGGTCTTTATTTAGCTTCTGGAGAATATTTTAAGACAGGTAGAATTGTTATTGGTGAAGTACTTGTCAATACTCAATTTCCATTTTATGGATCTATACAACTTGTCACATATCTAATGATTCTATCTGTTCTCACTTGGTATTGCGTAACTAAAATTGGTGGAGAAAAGGTGACGAATATACCAAATTCAACTAAATCGATCTTACAAATAATTGCCATAGCAATAGCGGTGATAGCTCTCTATGAGTTCATTTACAATTTTATTATTTGGAGTTCTCTTATTACTGACAACGCACTGAAAGGAATGCTCAATACAGATCAGATAAACATACCTTATCCAAATCCAGAGACTCCCTGGAATCTAGTATTTGCAACAAAAATGAACCTAGCTGCGTTCCTTATTTCATCACATGCATTTTACAAGATTTCAAAATTTGGAGACAAGGAATATACATAGTTTGATATAATACAATTTTACAAACGATATCTCTCTTATCTGTCTAATGTTTATGTTGAAATATTGACAAACTTCATCCTCCTTAATTTCTTGAGAGGATCATTCGCTATATTTGATGGAGATTTACTGCTAAACTTCTCTGTTAATACTGATCTTTGGTAATTCAGCAGTTATGGCACAATTTCCTTCAAAAAATATATGATAATTCTATCTATATATATAGATAGATATATAGATATATATATAATCATCCATTGCAACAATACTTTCAGAAATTAGGGAGACGCAAGATCATTAAAATATATATTAAGGATATGAGTAAAAATTGGGACTAGTATTAATGTTCTCTCCTTTGTCCACAATCAATCCTACTTAACTATTATATTCACGACAAACTAAAATACACACATTACTTAATGATGCGATCAACTCTTCCACTTGAGATAAATATTGTTATTTCCCATTTAGTCTATTTTGATTCTTATTTCAATTCAATTCTGTACTGATTCTCGGTCCAATCAACTAATGATTGAATATCATTGGCAACATAATCCGCTCCAGTAGTTTCTGATAGCGAGAGCAGCTCAGGTGTACTAAATAATATCATTTTAATTTCTGCTTTCAATTTTCCTTTAATTGATTTTATAGTGGCAGACAGAAAGCGTAAGGAGCCTTCCTCCGATGAATAAATCAAGATGATCATCAAACCCTTCTTGTTATTCCATATTTTAGCAACATATCGTTGAAAGTCAATATCGAAGAAAGGATCTATATAATGTTCGACATTGCCGATATAGGAGGAATTCCAACCCAAAATTTGCAGAGCCAAAGCCCCAATCTTAGCATGACAGATTCGATCCTCTGAGCCGACAACACTGATGGCATGTGCATTGGGCTTAATTCTATCTGGCCGTATGCTAAATTTTAGTAAATCAACTAACTCCGATATCATGTTTAAAAGGGAAATTCGTTCTGTTACACCCAATCTTCCTCTGTTGTAAAGCTCATTAAGAGTGTTAATAGTAGGTAAAATGACATCAGTTACTATTCTAATTTTTTCACTATTTGTATTAATTATATTAACTATAATTCTATGTGCTTGATTTTGATCACCAATCATTATAGCATTCATAAATTTTTGCTGTACTTCAAGATAGTTAATTGGAAATTCAAAATCTGTTACTCCCGTTTCTAGAAACCACACATTTACAGAGCCTACTTTTTTTTTCTTGATCAAACCGATTGTATGTAATACATCAAGATATTTTGTTATTGTAATTCTGTTAATCCCAGTTTCGTTAGAAAGTTCAACTCCTGACAGACCAGTACCATTACTTTGTAAAACATCAATAATCTTACGTTTTACTTCCTCTAATGTGTACCGTCTGTACATGACTTCGTTAAGCTTTTGGTATAATAAAATCTTTCTTTATCGCCTTTTTTTTAGACTTTCATCATTCAATACTCAATATGTTATTTCATAAAATGTTTTATCGAATCAGCAATTTTTAAGGGTATAGTAGTATCTGATCGACATACGAATGTCACTAACGCTTTAATTTAGGTCATCGCTGACCAAAAAATTATAAATGTAGTGTGGCGAATGACAGCGCGTACCATTGGCAAAAGAGAAAGTCATTTTGGCATTTTCGGGCGGGCTTGACACCTCGGTGTGTGTCAGATATTTACAGATCTTGCACAAAGTCGATGTCATAACTTTGACAGTAGATTGTGGACAAAATGAAGATTTTGAAGCAGTTGAATTAAAAGCAAAGACAATTGGTGCTCTAAAACACATCTACATTGACGCACGAGAAGATTTTGCAACAAAATATGTGATTCCAAGCATCAAAGCAAACGGATTATATCAAGGTAAATATCCTTTGGCAACAGCTCTTGCTCGTCCTTTAATTGCAACCAAGGCAACAGAACTCGCGGCTAAGGAGGGTGCTACTGCTATTGCACATGGCTGTACAGGAAAGGGCAATGATCAAATAAGATTTGATGTTACAATACGCGCTCTGAATCCAAAGTTGAATATTATTGCTCCAATAAGGGACATGAATCTTACAAGAGATATTGAAGTGAAATTTGCCAAAGAGCAAAATATTCCTGTTAGCGACGAAGCAAAGAAATATAGCATAGATCTCAACCTTTGGGGAAGAGCTATAGAAGGAGGAAATATAGAAGACGCTTATTTCGAGCCACCAGAGGATGCATTTCAATTCATTAAGTTCAATAATACCGATGTCGGCTATATGGAAATAGAATTCAATAATGGTATTCCAACCTCAGTAGACGGAAACCAAATGCAGATTAGGGACTTGATACATTACGTCAACAAGAAAGCTGGTTATTACGGAGTAGGAATAACTGACCATATAGAAGACAGAGTTGTCGGAATAAAGTCAAGGGAAATCTACGAAGCACCCGCCGCTATCTCCATACTGGAGTCGCACAAGGATCTAGAAAAGTTGGTCTTAACCAAACATGAACTCCGATTCAAACAAATCGTAGACGAACAATGGAGCTGGCTAGTTTATTCTGGGTTATGGCAAGATCCACTTCGTTCAGATCTGGATAGATTTATAGATGCCACTCAAAAAAGGGTTAGCGGAAAAGTAAAGTTAAAAATGCATAACGGATCTCTGAGAGTAGTAGGGCGAGAATCAAAACATTCTCTTTATAAAAATGATTTGGCTACATATGCAAAGGGTTCTACTTTCGATCAAACTTATGCGCAGGGATTCATTGAGTTATGGGGTTTACAAACCATAACTGCAAATTCAATAGCAACTACCATAGATAAAGCAGGCGAAGACCTAAAATGAAAATAGAATGCCGAGATTGTTGGGCAGAAATAAATATTCTAGAGGAGGACATAGTAGCTGACGGAATTTTATCATATCCAGATAATGGTGCTGATTTTGTGATCAGGTCAACAATAACAATAACAACAACAACAAAAGATAAAGTGAAATCCAGGCTTGCTAAAAATGTAGACAAAGACAGGGAACAATAGATGGTGGAACTCTGCATAATCTATGATAAGGTGCGTTTTGAAGAAAAAGCACTATATGATAAAGCCTTGAAGAAAGGGCTAAAGGCACAGATTGTTGATGCTAAAACTATTACGATAAATACAGAAAGCAATAGAAAAGACTTTCACCTAGGTGATGTGGTGTTACAGAGAAGTATAAGCCATTACAGAGGGCTGTACTTGACAGCATGTTTGGAATTTTTAGGTTTAAGAGTAATTAACAAATTCAAGGTTGGAGAGATATGTGGTAATAAATTAATAACTTCCCTTACACTTGCTAAACACAATATACCAACTCCTAAAACACATCTTACATTTAGTGCAGAATCTGCAATGGAAGTAATTAATAAGATTGGATTTCCCCTTGTTTTGAAACCAATAGTTGGATCATGGGGAAGGGGAGTTTTTCCGCTCAGAGATGAGGAAGTAGCAAATATGATTGTAGAAATGAGAGAAGAAAACGATAGTCCTCTTGCACGTATATATTATGTCCAGGAAATGATCAAACGGCCACCACGTGACATTAGATGCATTGTAATAGGGGAAAAGGTTGTAGCTTCAATTTATCGATACTCTGCTGAAAATGAATGGAGAACAAATGTTGCTAGAGGAGGAAAAGCAGAAGTAGCTCCAATTACAAAGGAACTCGAAGATATTGCTTTGAAGGCTGCAAGAGTTGTAGGAGGTGGCATTTTAGGAGTGGATTTGATGGAAGACGAAAAAAGAGGCCTGTTAGTTCATGAAGTAAATAATACCGTCGAATTCAGAGGCGCCGCTAATGTTTCTGAGGCAGACATAACAGGTGCAATCATAGACTATGCAACAAGCATAGCAAAAAAATAATACAAATTCTGGTCGTTAGATCTATGAGCGATATAAAGAGGAATGGGCATAAATGAGATTGACATGAACAACTTTCTTCATAACAATTAGAAAATCTATAATAAAATTCATAAAGTGCACCATTGCCAGAGAAATTGAGAAATCATAGATATGAAGGTAGGCGTAGTGGGTGCATCTGGTTATGTTGGCGGAGAGCTTCTGAGATTACTTGTCGTACATCCAAAAGTTGAGGTCAATATGGTAACTTCAAGACAAAAGGCTGGAGAATATGTTCATCGCATTCATCCAAGTCTGAAAGGATTCATTGATCTTACTTTTTCACAATTAGATATGGAAAAATTGGTAAACTCTTGTGATATTGTATTTACTTCAGTTCCTCATGGAAAATCGAACAGAATTGTTGAAGAGCTTTATGGCAGGGGAATGAAGATCATAGATTTATCGGCAGATTTTCGTTTGAAGAATCCGAAAGATTATGTCAAGTGGTATGGTTGGGAGCATCCTTTTCCCGAACTATTGTCAAAGTCTGTGTATGGAGTTCCAGAATTACATAGAGAAGACATCAAGAAATCACAATTGGTTTCATGTCCTGGTTGCATGGCTGTTACTTCATTGCTTGCACTCAAACCGTTAATAGAAAATAATTTAATTGACACAGAGCATATAGTAGTCGACAGTAAAATCGGCTCATCGGGTGCAGGTGTAAAAGCGAATGCGGGTACGCACCATGCCATGCGATACGGGGTAATCCGTCCGTACAAACCAGCAAGGCATAGACATACAGGGGAAATTGAACAAGAATTAGGATTTATCGCTAAGAAGACAATTAAAGTGAGTATGAGTCCTCATGCTGTTAATATTGTTAGAGGCATACTTACCACTAACCATACTTTTTTGAGAAAGCCGATGTCTGAGCTAGAACTCTGGAAAGTATATAGAAATTCCTACAGGGGTGAACCTTTCCTAAGATTTATTCGCGATAAAAAAGGGCTCTATAAATTTCCAGATCCTAAATTTTTAATTGGATCAAATTTCTGTGATATAGGATTTGATATTGACGAAGACAACCAGCGACTTGTATCGCTCTCTGCATCAGATAACTTGATGAAAGGAGCTGCGGGATCCGCTATACAAAACATGAACATACTCTCTGGATTTGATGAGACTGAAGGTCTAAAGTATACTCCTCTGACTCCAGTATGATAGTACTCAAGATCGGTGGCAGTATAGTTGATGGGTTGCATTCAACTACATTTTCAGATATCCGAACGGTATCTGAAAACAACAAGTTAATTCTTGTACATGGTGGTGGGAAAGACGTTACTAGTATAGCAAATAAACTTGGTAAAGAGCAAAGGTTCATTATATCTCCTGGTGGTGTGAAGAGCAGATATACAGACAAGGAAACTGCTGAAATCTATACGATGGTTATGTCCGGGAAGATAAATAAGACAATCGTAGGGATGCTTTTACGTGCGGGTATTAAGGCTGTTGGGATCTCGGGGATTGATGGTGGTATGTTGAAAGCAGAAAGAAAAGAGAAACTAGTAATAATTAATGAAAAAGGAAGAAAAATGGTAATTGATGGAGGATATACTGGACGAATCAATTCAGTTGATCCGTCTTTATTAAACATGGTAATAGAAAAAGGATATGTTCCTGTTGTTTCACCTATTGCATTAAGTAACGAATTAGATTTTCTCAATGTAGATGGAGACAGAGCCGCTGCATACGTTGCAGGTGGAGTAAAAGCTCATTCCGTAATTTTTATGACAAACGTAAATGGTTTGATATTAGATGATAAATTAGTAACATATATGACATATGAGCAAGCAAAAATGGCGATATCAAAGATAGGTTTTGGTATGCAAAAGAAAGTAATTGCATGTATCGAAGCATTAGAAATGGGTGTGAGGGAGGCCATAATTGCATCAGGACAAGTAGAGAATCCTATCTCTGCATCAATTGCGCATTATAATTGTACGGTGATTACTCCTAATTGAACGAAGAAGATCAATATCTTGCTAATCTATATCAGAGATTTCCAATTAATATAGCACGTGGTAAAGCTGCAAAGGTATGGGATACTTCTGGTATAGAATACATCGACTGCTTGGCAGGTTATGGCGTCGCTCTTGTTGGGCATTGCAACGAGAGAGTTGTTCATGCTATAAAAAATCAAGTAGAAAATCTTATTGTATGCCATATGTCTGTTTACAATGACACTAGACTAAAATTCCTTCAAAGGCTTGCTGGTATTGCCCCCGTAGGATTGAATAAAGTATTTTTTAGCAATAGTGGTGCAGAAGCGATAGAAGCTGCACTTAAGTTTTCTCGAAAATATACCCAGAAGACCGGAATAATTGCTATGAAAGGAGGATATCATGGCAAAACCTTTGGAGCATTGTCCGTGACCCACCATGAAAAATACCGAAAATCATTTATGCCACTTTTAGAAGGTGTTAAATTTGTTCCTTACGCTGATCCATTAAGAATAGAAGAAATGATCGATAATAATATTGGAACTCTAATTATAGAGCCTATTCAAGGGGAAACAGGAATCATTGTACCACCAGATGGATTACTGCAACATATTCGAGAAATCTGTAATCGACACAATTTAGTCCTAATATTTGACGAGATTCAAGCAGGTCTGGGGAGAACAGGTAAAATGTGGGCTGGACAAAATTGGTCTACAACGCCTGATATCATGTGTCTTGCAAAGGGAATCGCAGGCGGTATTCCAATGGGTCTAACATTTGCAAAACCAGAGATCATGGAAGCAATGAACATCGGCGAGCACTCTTCGACATTTGCAGGAAATCCTGTGGCATGTGCAGCTGGAACAGCCACTATTGAAGCTCTGACAGAAGACAAATTAGTTGAAAATGCCGCAAAAGTCGGTAAATACTTTAAAGAAGGCCTCCTGATGTTAAAAGACAGTCATAAGATAATCAGGGACGTTAGAGGTCTTGGTCTGATGCTTGCTGTCGAGTTGCGTTTCGATGTGAAAGACGTACTTTTCGATGGAATAAAAAATGGATTACTGATGTTATATTCAGGAAGAAGCATAATCAGATTACTTCCTCCTTTGGTGATTGACGAAGACATTGTTTCCATCATTTTAAAAAAAATGGATGAATTGTTCACGAAGGAGGAGAGAAGGAGAAATGTCTAATGATATTGATTCGCTTGATGACAAGATTATAAGGATTTTACAAAGTGATTCTCGCAAATCATTTGTTGAAATTGCTGACGAAATAAGATTGTCAGAATCGGCTGTTAGAAGGCGCGTAAAGAACCTTATAGATAATGGTATAATTAAACGATTTACAATTGAATTAAACGCCGGTAATAAAACAAGCGCTATAACTCTCATTTCAGTAAGTTCTACAGCAGACTCATCTATTGTATCCTCAAATCTAATGAAACTTAACGGAGTGGAAGTAATATATGAGATTACAGGTCAATACGATATCGCTGCAATCATTGTTGCTCCTACCATCGCAGAGATTAACCAGTATATTGATGATGTACGTAAAATAGAAGGTGTCTCAGACACAAATACGGTAATAATTCTAAAAACTATACGTTAATTTCTCCTATGTTATTGTGTTTCTCTCTTAAAATTAGATATTTATCTGGCTTCTAATCAATAAAAGGTAACAAAAACGTTGCATTGTGCTATTTTGATTGCGATAAAGTTTATATTGAATGCGAAAGGGGTTGTTTAGTGTAAAAAATGTCACTAAAATCGGATGATCCGAATTACTTTGCGCATTTCTATAATCAATCAGACAACAATAAAAAAAGGATTAGAATTCTTGATTCTACGCTTAGAGAAGGAGAGCAGCATCCTGGAGTAGCTTTCACTATAAAGCAGAGAATTCAAATCGCATGGATGCTAGACTCTTTTGGAGTTGATCAAATAGAAATTAGCCCCATAGTATCGTCAGATCATTACCAGGCTACTAAAACTATTATAAAACAAGGTTTAAGGGCCGACATTTTGGCCCACGTACGGGCAATAAAATCTGATGTAGACGTTGCCATCGATTCCGGGGCAACATGGGTTGCTACATATATGGGTATTTCCGATATTCATCTGTCCGCGAAATTAAAAATTAACAGGGAAGGTGCCAAGGTAAGAGCATTAGAGGTAGCTGACTACATAAAGTCCCATGGATTAAAGTCACGATTTACAATGGAAGACGCAAGTAGGACCGATCCATCTTTTTTAATTGATATGTGCAAGGAGATGAACAAACGAGGGATTGAAAGAATTAGTATTCCAGATACTGTAGGGATTATGAGTCCGCGTGGAATGTATAATTTAGTCAAGATGATTTATGATAATATAGATATATCAAAAAGTTCACTTGATGTTCATTGTCATAACGATGTTGGATTAGCGTTAGCAAATGCCCTAGCAGGATGCGAAGGAGGTGCGGACCAAATTCATACTACCATAGACGGATTAGGTGAACGTAATGGTATTCCTGCATTAGCTGAAACTGCGGTTGCACTCACTCTAATTTATAAATCAAGTAACGATTTTCGACTGCATATGCTAAAAGACTTGTCGAAAACAATCTCAGAATATACTGATTTAGAAATCCCGGAATCAAAGCCAATAGTTGGAGATAGTGCATACACGCACAAAGCAGGCACTCATCTCGCGGCAATTCTAAGGAATCCATCAGCATATGAGATAATAGAACCTAAAATAGTAGGTAACAGACGTAAAATAGTATTTGGAGAACTCGCAGGAAAAAATGGGGCATCTTATTTATTATCGTTACTAGGATTAGAAACAGGTCTGCATGAAGCAGAAACTATGGCTCGTGGCTTAAAAGAACTTCGTATGGGAGACATTTTAAAATTATACTTAGACGATAGATTAGAGAGAAAGATACTTAATGATGCTTCTCCGAAAGTAAATACTAAGGAGTAAAAAATAAAATGATCAAATGTCCAGAATGCGATGCTGAAATCAAAATTCCCTCTGACTCAATCGAAGGCGAAATTGTAACGTGTCCAGACTGTGGCGCAAGTTATGAATTACTGAAAGCAGATGAAGGATTTAACATTAAACCGGCCCAAGTAGTCGGCGAGGATTGGGGGCAGTGACAAAAGGCAAATCAATATCTTCTCTTACCATTCTTTATGACAATATTAGATGGGAAGAAAAGGCACTCTATGAAGCTGCTAAAAAGAAAGGAGTTGAAATTAATAATGTTGACTGTAAAACTCTCTCGATTGATCTAAATAATAAAAATTCAAAATATTTGGATAAAATTATCATTCAGCGTACGGTTAGCTATTTTAAGAGTCTTCATTCGACTGCTGCACTTGAAGGACTTGGAGCGCATATAATAAATTCACTCCGTACTGCTATTCTTTGTGGTAATAAGTTATTCGCTCATATGGAACTTCAAAAAGCCGGAATTAAGACACCAAATGCATTTACTGCATTTTCTGCAGAATCTGCTATATCTGCCCTTGATAGTATAGGTTATCCTGCCGTTATTAAGCCTACAATAGGAAGCTGGGGAAGATTGATTGCTCTTCTACGTGATACAGAGGCAGCAAAGGCCATAATAGAGGATCGCGAGCATATGTTTCCACTTTATCATGTATACTTCTTTGAAGAATTTGTCAAACGTCCGCCAAGAGATATTAGGGCCATTGTAGTAGGTGACGCCGTCATTGCAGCCATTTATCGTTATTCCAGTCAAGGGGAATGGAAAACGAACATGGCCTTAGGAGGCTATGCCAAAACTTGTCCTATTACAAAGGAACTAGAAGATATCTGCATAAAAGCCACTAACGCAGTCGGTGGGAATATAGTTGGTGTTGACCTAATGGAAAGTGAAGAGACTGGTTTAGTTGTTCATGAAGTTAACAATACAACTGAATTTAAAAATACGGTTAGAGTGACTGGTATAGATGTTCCAGGATTAATGATTGACTATGCTTTAGAGCTGTCAAATTAGTATAGTATACAAATTGGTTTCCTCCAATTATGCGGTTGAATTCTTAAGGAAAGCTCTGGAACAATATACACCATCAAGATCTGAAGCTTCATTAGCAAACCTGATAAAGGATAAATGCGTTAACGAACTTGGGTTTGAACAAGTCCATATTGACAACGTAGGAAATATCATTGCTGCTAAAGGGAATGGCGAACCTAAAATATTGCTTTGTGGTCATATGGATACCGTTCCAGGGCAGATTCCTGTCAGAATACAAGATGGATTTCTTTATGGTCGTGGAGCATCTGATGCAAAGGCTCCCCTTATTTCCATGCTATTAGCTGCCGCAGAATTTCCAAAACAAACAGGCACAATAATTTTCGCTGGTGTCGTAGATGAAGAAGGAAATGCAACAGGAATAAAGCAGTTAGTGAAGGGCAAACTTTCGGTAGATTATGCAATTTTTGGGGAACCAAGTGGCATCGAGAACATAACGATCGCATATAAAGGCAGATTAGCAATCAGACTTACATGTGATGTTGGCAATAGTGCGCATGCAAGTGCTCCGTGGTTAGCTAAAAATTCAATTGAAGAAACATATGATTTTTGGAATGCAATCAAATCCGAGATAGAGATACTGCATATAAAAGAAACCAGAGCAAATTCAATAAGCTGTAGTCTAACTGAAATAACAGGCGGTTCAAGCCATAATGTCACACCTCAGACATGCAGGATAACAATAGATATCCGAATACCTACAAATACTACATGTGGAAAGGTTCTCAAATTGATGGATGATGTTATTAATAAAGTTGCTATAAATAAAGGAATAAAAGCAGTTTACAGAATTGAAGATAATACAGAGCCCTTTGAAGCAGATCTTACTTCTCCCTTGGTTAGAGCCTTGTCACTTTCAATTCAAGATATTAAAAAAAAAAGACCAATTCTTTTAAGAAAGACTGGCACAGGAGATATGAATATACTAGGAAATGCATTGAAGGTACCCGTTGTTACCTATGGACCCGGTGACCCTCATGCCTCCCATACGGCAAATGAAAGAGTTCATATTGAAGAATATGTTTCGAGCATAGATGTTTTTGTCAGAGCATTATTCCATATGTCTAGATTTCATCACAACAAAAAATTAAATGACAGCAAAGCCAAAATATAGAGATAACAAAACAGTTCTTGATATGCTGTGGCTAATCGGAATAGGCGTTAATGGTTACAAAGGTGTTAGCCTTCACACTTTGGATATCTTGAAGAAATGCGACATAATATATTTCGAGCGGTTTACCAGTCCATTATACGAGGATGATTTAATTAATTTGAATTCTTTGATTGGAGGAAGGTACGATAACAAAAGGAAGATGATACCTGCGGAACGATGGCTTGTAGAAGACGGAAACCAGATACTTGAACAAGCAAAAAATGGAAACGTTGCTCTGATAACGTATGGTGATCCGTTGATTGCAACAACACTATCAGAATTGGAAGTGCGGGCGAGAAAAAACTTGATCAATGTTGATGTAGTACATTCTGCATCTGGCATTACTTCCTTAATCGGCGAAAGTGGTCTACATATGTATAAGTTTGGAAGAGCAGTTACAATGATGTCAGGATCGCATTCAGCTATTAGTGTATATAATGCAGTCTTTGATAATTTACTCTCTGGAAGTCACACTTTGATATTGACTGAATACAATAACAATGATAATAAATTTTTTTTCCTAGATCCCGTCCAGGTGTTTAAAATGTTAATTGAGATCGAAAAAGATGTAAAGTATAATGTTTTTTCTGGAGAAACATTTGTAGTAGTTGCTTCAAGGATCGGCACCGAGCAGAAAAAAATAATATCTGGTAAAATTAAATCGCTGATCGGAATGACTTTTGAAGCTGGTCCCCATTCTATAATAATAACTGGTTCACTCCATTTTACGGAGTCAGACGCCATACGTTATCTTACTGTCAATGTAGATGAACCCATAGATAATTCGGAGAATATTCAAAAGATTTCTGTTAATATGATTAAAAGATATACTCCAAAAGCTAAGCAGGCTATAAAGCAAATGAAAGACATTATAATTCAAGAGAATATTCCATCACTAAATAAGGGATCAATTGAAGTACTTGATAATGCAGAATACTATGTTGATGACGCTGAGAGATTTCTAAGACAAGGGAAACATGAACTCGCTGTTTTAAGTATTGGTTACGCAGAGGGATTAATTGATGCGCTTCGTTTTCAAAAAGGGATTGATCCATGG
>JAREAI010000139.1:0-6827 GCA_029240435.1 Nitrososphaeraceae archaeon
AGGACTTGCTGATCTTGTAATTATCATACTTTTTTTTTGTATGATATAAGCAAAATTCTATAATTGTATATAGTAACAATCAGAATCTTTAAAAGACAAAAACGTACTCGTAGATCAAGAGAATGCCAAATTGTATTGCTTTTCATTCTTATAAAGGCGGTACCGGAAAGACAACTATAGGCGCCAATTTTGCTGCCTTGTTAGCAAAAAAGGGATACCGCGTTTTTTTATTAGACCTAGATGTATATGCGCCTAGCCTCCAGACATATTTTAATGAGGAAAAACCAAAAAAATGGATTAACGATTTTCTCTTTGGTAATGCTGAGGTTGATGACATTTTAGTAGACCTGACACCAACACTTGACAACTATGGAAATAGTAATTTTTCTTCCTCTTCCTCTTCATCTTCTAAAGATAAACCAAATGGGAAATTAATGGCTGGTTTTTCCAATTCGAAAAGAGAGGAGATATACAAACTTGAGAGCGGCGGAAAACAGGAACATTCAAAGATGCAACTACTTAGGAAATTTATACTTTTACGGGAGCAACTGCTCTCAGGTCATGATGCTGATTATATTATAATTGATACGAGTCCGGGTATAAGGTATTGGTCAATAAACGCACTTGCCGTTGCCGACATACTCTTTCTAACTTTGAAAATGGATGAACTAGATATTGAGGGTACAAAAACTATAGCCCAAGAGATCTATAGTTCTTTTACAAGGCATGGCACCAAGTCATATCTTCTGCTAAATAGAGTCGCTGGCTATTGTACCCCACCTGGTATGAGCCTAAAAAATGAGTCTATGGAAGAAGCAGCAAGCAGAAATTCTATGACAAATATCCAGAATGTAGGTTCGTCGACCATGCAGATGTCAAAAGAAGAAAATCAATTAGATATTATCAATATGCTTTCTAAAGAAATAAAAATGGATGTTATTTCTTCTATTCCTTGTTATTGTGACATTCAATTCAAAAAAAGGGAATATCTAACTGTTCTTGAGTATCCAAGCCATCCTTTTGCTGAAAAAATTAATGGCCTCATTGATAATTTAAAAGCAGCAAAAAGCTAGAGTATTTGACAAATAAATAAAATAAAATAAAATAATATATACAATGACATTATCCATCTAAATCCCCCAAAATGCACATTCCAGGACAATCTAATTTAATAACGAAGGAAACTGAAATACCTGACAGTCTGCTACTTCTTTGTGGTCCTGCTGGAGTAGGAAAAAGTATGTATTGCAAACAGTTTTTTGTAGACTGTCTGATGAATGGAGACTATTGTATCTATATAAGCTCAAGTTTAACTGATAGACAGTATAGAAGTTTATTTGCTGATGTTGACGAGTCGAAACTACTTCAAGGTTCACATTTTTTAAATCCATATCTTCAAAAAACATTGGCTGGCCATTCTGCTTCTTCTTCATTATCTACTTCCGTTTCTGAGAATAAATTATCACTTACCTTGGAAATAATACATGATCTTATAAAGAAAGTAAGAAATGGTGATGAGGATGATGACGACTACGAAAAAAAACAAAATAAGGTTAATGGCCATTCATTGGATAACCCTAAAAAGATATGTATTGTTGTAGATTCCTTGACACATTTATTGGCTATTTTCAATCAAGAAGATGTATTACAATTCGTTAATGCTTTATCTTTCCTTTTAAAAGAAGTTGAAGCAACAGCAATTTTTGTATTGACAACTTCATCATCGCCATCGACATCATCAACAACAACAACAACAAATGATAATTTTACTAATCGTTTGGGTTCTATCTTTGATGGCATTTTAGAAATGAAATTCGAGGACGATAAAAGCGGTTCTCTTATTCGAAGTATTAGGTTGCTCTCGATAAGGGGGACACACCATATTCCTGTTTGGATTATCTTCAAAATAGACCACAATGGCAAAATTACATTTGGTAGTGACCAATTATCAGAATTTATCTGTGTTCTGTGTAAAGCTCCAATCTTAGATACACCTGTAATTTATTCAGAATTGACTTTTCATAGTCATCATGTTGATTTGTACAAAAAACTTTTAGGAGTCTATGGTTCCAATATATCAGAGTTTGGACTACCAGAGGGAGTCATAAGTGCTAACTTTTTCTTTATAGATATAGTGGGGCTGTCAGATCCTTCACTTTCTGTTCGTAAACAGATAGAAAAGATCGAGCGACTCAACAACCTGATCTATTCTTGCGATGCTTTCAAGAAAACCACAGAGAAAAAAATTATTTTACCAACAGGTGACGGAATGGCTATAGGATTTATGTTAAATCCTGAATTACCACTACAACTTAGTATACAACTACATAAAGAACTCGACAGATATAATCATAGCAAGAAGATAAGCGAGGAAGATATACTTGGAGTACGAATTGGATTAGCTACAGGTTCAGTTTTTATAGTAAGTGATATAAACAATAACCAAAACATATGGGGACCAGGTATTATACTTGCTCGTCGAGTTATGGACCTAGGAGATAGCGGGCATATATTAATTGCACCTATTCTCGCTGAACAATTGATTGCTCTCAAGGACGAATATAGAGCAATGATAAATCCTGTTGGTAATTATCAAATTAAACATGGACAGACTATTAAAATGTACTCTGCATATTCGCAGGAATTTGGGAATCCTGATCCACCTGCAAAATTTCAAGTCGAATCTGTTAATTGAATAGACGAATAGCTAAGATATATATATACATTCATATATATGTATATAGATATATAGATATACATACTTTCTCTTTAAATCAAGCCTAAAATAATGGCTATGTATAAAATGATAAACAATGGCTGATAAAAAGAAAAGCAGTAACAGAAGAAGAAGTGATGACGGCAGCTATTTTGCAAGCAGTCGTCGTAAGAATAAAAAATATATGATGGTTATAATTCCGATTGTAGCCGCAATTATAGCAATAGCGGTGATTTCGGCTGTTATCTATTCAACACAGCAGGCTGGCAACAACAACAATTATGGTCCAGTTGGTTCGGCTCATGAACATGCAGCTTTTGCAATAAAAATTAATGGAAAACAGATTGATTTTAGTCAATCAAAATACCAAGTACAATCTAGGTTGATACATGTCGAGGGAGGTGATGGAACTACATTACACAGGCATGCAACAGGTGTTCCATTTGCCGAGTTTCTAAAAAGTGTCAATATGAATATTGAGAATGGATGCTTTACATTAGATGATGGAAAACAGTATTGCAATAATGAAGACAACAATAAACTTAGATTCTTCATAAATGGAAACGAGACAGAGTCAATTAACAATTATGTAATTAACCCTAACGATAGAATATTGGTTATCTATGGCAATGAAAATGCTGATCAGATAAACCAAGAACTTGCTGACTTGCGAGAGGCTGAGATTAAAGAAACTTAGGAAGTAGTTTTTATCGCTTCCTTGTAGTAATCTCCATTTCATTTTTTAGCTTCAAATATATATTATATTTAATAAAGAACAATGGAATTATCAGATAATACAACAGAGATACTGATCGAAGATTTACGTATATTCAAACACAATGAAAGCTTTTGATTTTATAAGAGAATAGCGTCAGAAATTGTTATCTTGCTCTGACATATGCCTATGCTATGACGTATGCTATGATGTGGCAATCAATAATTCTTCTGGGCAGATTACAAATCAGGTAAAACTCTCCAAAGTAGTGACAAAACAGTGAGCTTGAAGTTTTCTAGCACCCTATACTTTCAATTGGGACTTGAAAGATAGACAGTAACAATAATTAGCTTCTTCTAAAAGGAGCTTGTCAAGTCAAATGCAAGCATTATTCCTGCAATAATCCATCACAGATGATAGTAATGCAATAACTATGCGTGTCTTTCTATATAACAAGTCAAAAAGTAATTTGGATGTAATACGGACATAATATGGACATAAGTATTAATACAAAAATTGCACAGATTGTTCGTGGTAGAAATAAACGTTGTAGTTTCTGCATTAGCAGGAGCAGGTTCTTTCTTCTCTCCTTGTATTCTTCCAATACTTCCAGCATTTATATCGTATTTGTCAGGAACGACTCTCCATGAAGTTCAGAATAGTAATAATAGTAATAGTAGTAGTAATACAATTAATACAATTACTACTACTACTGCCACCAGCGGAGGATCGGCAGCAGCAGCAGCAGCAGCAGCAGCA
This sequence comes from Nitrososphaeraceae archaeon, assembly GCA_029240435.1. Classification (GTDB taxonomy): domain Archaea; phylum Thermoproteota; class Nitrososphaeria; order Nitrososphaerales; family Nitrososphaeraceae; genus JAJNBK01. The sequence continues at coordinate 4,191 of JAREAI010000139.1, forward strand.
GCAGCAGCAGCAGCAGCAGCAGCAGCAGCAAAACAATCGCTAACCGTCAAGAGGTCAACCAGACTTAACATTTTCTTAAATACTGTTTACTTTGTTCTTGGTTTTTCACTTGTATTTGCAGTATTAGGAGTTATTCTAAATAGCGTTCTTGTCACCGTTGGAATTGGCTTCCAAAGTGCGCTCCAATCAATTGGAGGAGTGGTAATTATATTATTTGGCGCATATCTAATTTTATCTACAAAATTAAGGAGACTAAACTTTGAGAAAAAGATGACAAAGTTACCCAGATTTAAAACAAGCTATATTACATCATTTGTTTTTGGAGCTGCATTTGCAGCTGGCTGGACTCCGTGCGTAGGTCCAATTCTAGGTAGCACATTTACATTAGCAGCTACTGCGCCTGGGGCTGCATACAATTCGCTATTAGCTTACTCTTTAGGCTTGGGCATACCATTCCTAATTACTGGTGCTTTCTTCTCACAAGCTACAGGTTTAATCAGAAGAATGGTAAAATACCTAAAATATTTCAATCCTATAATGGGTGCGGTGCTGATAATACTGGGCATACTAGTATTCACTAATCAATTGGCTTTACTAGGCAATTTTCCTCTAGCTAATCAAGTTATTAATTTAGAGAGAGGATTTTGATTACAATGAATAGAGATAATATCAGTGCGTTAATTATGGCAATTGCAGTAGTCTCTCTTATTACTGGCTTTGCAATATACTTTAACAGCCCAAATCTTAATAAAGCCGCATCATCTGGACAACAGGAATCAAATTTTATTCCAGCATCAATAGAAAGCAAAAATGGAACTACTATATCCCAGGTTGACAAATCCCAATTCAAAAAGGCACCTGATTTTGCCAAAATTTCAGGTTACATAAATACAGAAGAAGGACGATCAATAAACCTTAAAGATCTAAAGGGAAAAGTTGTACTAGTTGACTTTTGGACATACAGCTGCATTAACTGCATACGGACTCTTCCGTATCTAGTAGATTGGAATGAAAAATATGCTGACAAGGGATTGGTAATAGTTGGTGTTCATTCGCCTGAATTTGAATTTGAGAAAAACATTGACAATGTAAAGGCAGCTGTACAAAAATATGGAATAAAGTATCCAGTTATACAAGATAATGACAAAGGAACTTGGGATGCCTATCAGAATAGATACTGGCCAAGAAAATATCTAGTTGATAATGAAGGATACATAAGATATGATCATATAGGTGAAGGTGGTTATGCTGAAACTGAAAAGGTAATTCAATCATTACTTGTTGAACGTGCTGCTCAAACAGGTATATCTGCAATAAATCTAAACACAAATACAAACACAACTACACCTGAAAATGTCCAGACTGTAGATTTCACAAAAGTAAAGACGCCTGAACTCTTCTTTGGATACGAGTTTGCTAGAGCGCCCCTTGGAAATTCTGAAGGCTTCAAACCAAACCAAACTGTAACATACTCTGTTCCCCAGCGATCTGATCTTAAACCAAACACCATATACCTTATTGGTGACTGGAAAAATAACGCTGATAATATGGAATTGCAAAGTGATACTGGTAGTATTGCATTAGCCTACTCTGCAAAGTCTGTAAACATAGTAGCAGGAGGAAAAGGAGGAGGAGAAGGAGGAGAAGAATTATCAATCTCTGAAGATGGAGCAGCGCTAACAAATAAATCAGGAAGAGGAATAGACCTATCAGAACAAGGTAAATTAGTAGTAGATGGACAGAGGTTATACAACTTAGTTATGCATGAAGGATATGACTGGCACTCACTTATAATAGACGTAAAGGGCAAAGGATTCCAGATATATACATTTACCTTTGGTTAGTTGTCATCTGCCATGACTATCTTGATGGATATTAGTGCAATAATAAGTCTGGCAAATGTATCTATTTTGCTAGCTTTATTGACGGTATATGCAAAGATCTACAAGAGTACTAGAGCAATATTCACTGTCGGCCTCATGTTCTTTGCAGGCATGCTACTGTTACATAATTTAATTGCAGTCTATGCTTATTTTGCGATGGCTCCCTTATACGCAGAAGGATTACTACCATATTTTTTAGGAGTACATATAGCAGAACTTGCAGGAATAGGAGCTTTACTGAAAGTTACTCTTTAAAGTTGTTTATATTATTTTAGTATAGATTAGATCTTTTTGTTTTTTGTTGTTGTTATTATTATTGTATGGAATAATTTGGAATAGATAATATATGTTCTTTCTGATATAATGATCAGTTATTTTATTGAGAGAAACTAAGGTTTATAATTATATAGAAAATGACTTTTTCAAATTGGGAGTGTATTGAGCAAATAAACATTTTGCTCTAACCGAATTCGTAAGCCAATCGTTTTATATTCTATAGATGGATTAATATATTTATGATTAAACTACAAACTTATTTCTTGTCTAATAATATGATCTCTTATGATGAGTAAGAATAAGAAAGAGCCAATTCTTTTTGGCATTGTTATTTCAGGCATACTTATAGCGTCATCGTTATTATCGATTAGTGGTCAATTAATACAGGAAGTACGAGCACAAAACATGACCAATCAAATAACAACTAATGCAACAGCTAATCAGACTGATATGGGCAATGCAACAACAACAACAACAA